>CAWUNF010000179.1:0-4043 GCA_963923195.1 uncultured Hyphomicrobiales bacterium
CGCAAAGTCCGCCGCCTCGGCAAAGGCGAGGTGATTGCGGGCTTTGCCGGGGCCACGGCCGATGCTTTTGCCCTTTTTGAGCGGCTTGAGGCCAAAATCGACCAATATCCGGGACAATTGCTCCGATCTTGCGTCGAATTGGCTAAAGATTGGCGCACGGACAGGTATCTGCGGCGGCTGGAAGCCATGATGTTGGTCGCCGACGACAAAGTCGGCCTTGTTCTGACCGGCACGGGCGATGTTTTGGAGCCGGAGCAGACCGAGCATGGCGCGGTTATGGCGATTGGCTCGGGCGGCAATTATGCCCTTGCCGCTGCTCGCGCGCTTTTGCCGACCGATCAAGATGCGGAGACCATTGTTCGCTCGGCCATGAAAATAGCTGCCGATATTTGCGTCTATACCAATTCAAGCCTCGTACTTGAATCAATTGAGAAGCGCTGATTCCCATGACCCATTTTTCTCCGCGCGAAATTGTCTCTGAACTTGATCGTTTCATTGTTGGTCAAAATGAAGCCAAGCGTGCGGTAGCTATTGCTTTGCGCAATCGCTGGCGGCGTTTGCAGCTCACAGGCGCGATGCGTGAAGAAGTCCTGCCTAAAAATATTTTGATGATTGGACCAACAGGCTGCGGCAAGACAGAAATTGCTCGCCGTTTGGCAAAGCTTGCTGGCGCGCCTTTTCTCAAAGTGGAAGCCACTAAATTTACGGAAGTTGGCTATGTTGGTCGCGATGTCGAACAGATTATTCGCGATCTGGTTGAAGTCGGCATTTCACTTGTGAAAGAGACTAAGCGTCGTTCAGTCTCAGCCAAGGCTCAAGCTGCGGCTGAAGAACGTGTGCTTGATGCTCTGGTTGGTAAAAGTGCCTCTGCCGCAACGCGCGATTCATTTCGCAAGAAATTACGCCAAGGCGAACTTGACGATAAAGAAGTCGAGATTGAATTGGCGCAGTCCAATACGGGCATGCCAATGTTTGAATTGCCCAATATGCCGGGCGCTTCAGTTGGCGCCATTTCTATTGGTGATATTTTTGGCAAACTTGGCACAAAAACACGCACGCTACGCACTACCGTCAAAGAGGCTTATGAGCCTTTGGTGACCGAAGAGAGCGACAAGCTTTTAGATCAGGAGCAGCTTGTCCAAGAAGCGATCCGAGATGTGGAAAATAATGGCATCGTCTTTTTGGATGAGATTGATAAAATTTGCGCGCGGGAAAATCGTGGTGGGGCCGATGTCTCACGTGAAGGCGTCCAGCGCGATCTTTTGCCTTTGATTGAAGGCACGACCGTCTCGACCAAACATGGCGCGGTCAAAACAGATCATATTCTCTTCATTGCTTCAGGGGCCTTTCACGTTTCCAAACCATCCGATCTGCTGCCTGAATTGCAGGGTCGCTTGCCGATCCGTGTCGAGCTGAAATCGCTCACCGAAGAGGATTTCAAGCGGATTTTGACCGAGACGGAAGCCAGTTTGATCAAGCAATATAAGGCTCTGTTGGAGACCGAAGGCGTCACACTGACTTTTACGCCGGAGTCCATTGATGTGCTGGCGCGCATGACGGTTCAGGTCAATGCGACGGTTGAGAATATTGGGGCGCGGCGTCTGCAGACCATGATGGAAAAATTGCTGGAAGAGGTCAGTTTCTCTGCACCCGACAGGTCGGGTCAGGAAATTGTCATCGACGGGCCCTTTGTTGAAAAGCAAATCGCGGATTTGGCCCGGAATGCCGATTTGAGCCGCTTCGTCCTTTAGAGATTGAAGGCTTGCCAGAAGGTCTGCGCATTTGCGATAAGGCGGGCCTTGCTATCGGAGCCGCATCGCAATGCAAGCCTTCCCCCAGCTCGTTTTTTCTGGTGTTCAGCCGACCGGTAATTTGCATCTTGGCAATTATCTGGGCGCGATTACAAAATTTGTGGCTCTGCAGGATACGCATGATTGTATTTATTGCGTGGTCGATCTTCACGCGATCACGGTTGCGCAAAAGCCTTCAGAGCTGACGTCCAATATTCGCGAAGTGACAGCGGCTTTTATCGCGGCAGGTGTTGATCCCAAGCGCCATATTGTTTTCAACCAGAGCCAAGTTGCTGAACATGCCGAATTGGCGTGGGTCTTTAATTGTGTTGCGCGCATCGGCTGGTTGAACCGCATGACGCAATTTAAAGAAAAGGCTGGTAAGGACCGCGAAAACGCATCTGTTGGCCTTTATGCCTATCCGACTTTGATGGCGGCCGATATTCTTGTTTATCGCGCGACCCATGTGCCGGTTGGCGAGGATCAAAAGCAGCATCTCGAATTGGCGCGCGATATTGCGCAAAAATTCAACAATGACTTTCTGGCCGATCATCCAGACTATGCCGATGGCAAAGGCTTTTTCCCGCTGCCAGAACCATTGATTCAAGGCCCTGCCACGCGCGTGATGAGTTTGCGCGATGGCGCGAAGAAAATGTCAAAGTCAGATGCGTCGGATAATTCGCGCATCAATCTTGCAGATGATGCGGAGACGATTGCGCAGAAAATTCGCAAAGCGAAAACCGATCCAGATGCTTTGCCATCGGCGATTGAAGGTCTCGCAGGGCGCCCAGAAGCGGATAATCTTGTTGGCATTTATGCAGCGCTGGATGGCAAGACGAAGCTCGATGTCTTGCAGCAATTTGGCGGTGGCAATTTCTCCACCTTCAAATCGGCTTTGGTTGATTTGACCGTGGCCAAGCTTGCCCCGATTGGGGATGAAATGCGCCGCCTCCAAGCGGACGTGCCCTATATTGACGCGGTTTTGCGCGATGGCTCGAACCGCGCGCGGGAGCGTGCGGCCAAGACCATGTCGGCTGTTCGCGACATTGTGGGCTTCGTGCGCTAAGACCGCGACACAATCGCCATTGATCTCAAGGGGGTTCACCCCTTATCTGGAGAGTGTGATCCGTCGCCGGCCTTGAACCGGACGCCGTGGAGAAAGCCATGTTCATTCAGACCGAAGCCACCCCTAATCCCGCGACCTTGAAATTTCTTCCCGGCCGCACCGTTTTGCCCTCTGGCACACTTGAAATCCGCGACACGGATGCCGCCGCCAAATCGCCGCTGGCCAAAGCACTTTTTGCGATTCCCGGTGTCTCGACCGTGTTTTTTGGCGCGGATTTTGTCTCCGTCAGCAAGTCGGATGGCGAATGGCAACATCTGAAGCCTGCCGTCTTGGGCGCCATTATGGAGCATTTCGTCTCCGGCGCGCCTTTGCTGGTGGACGGCGAAAACAGCGAAATCTCGGCCGAAGGCGATGAAGAATTTTTTGCCCCTGAAGATGCTGAAACAGTCGCAACGATCAAAGAATTGCTGGAAACGCGCATTCGACCGGCAGTGGCGGGCGATGGCGGGGATATCACGTTCCGCGGTTTCCGCGATGGGATCGTTTATCTCGCCATGAAGGGGGCTTGCTCTGGCTGCCCCTCATCCACGGCGACGCTCAAGAGCGGCATTCAGAATCTTCTCAAGCACTTCCTGCCGGAAGTCCAATCGGTCGAGCAGCTCTGATCTCCATGAAAATCCTCGCCATTGATACATCTCAGGCAGCGGTTTCTGCCTGCATTATGGGCGATGGCGGGGCTCTTCTGGCGCGTGAGACGCAATTGATGGCGCGCGGCCATGCGGAGGCTCTTTTGCCTCTCCTGCAGCGCGTTTCTCAAGCGGCGGGCGTTGCTTTTTCGTCGCTCGAGCGGATTGCCGTTGTCGTTGGTCCCGGTTCCTTCACGGGCATTCGCATTGGCATTGCAGCCGGCCGCGCCCTTGGTCTGGCGGCAGGTGTTCCGGTTGTTGGCGTTTCAGCGCTGGCCGCGTTCGCGGCACCCTTAATTGGGCGCGAAGGCGCCGGCGTGATTGCTGCAGCAGTCGATGCCAAACACGGGCAAGTCTATGTGCAAGGCTTTACGGTGAAGGGCCAGCCTTTGGCCGCGCCTCGCATTACCAATGTGCGCGATGCCGTGCGTACTTTGGGCGCCGGCCCGCTTGTTTTTGCAGGCTCTGGCGCCACAATGATGGCGATTGAGGCTTGGTCTT
>CAWUNF010000180.1:0-4032 GCA_963923195.1 uncultured Hyphomicrobiales bacterium
ACGATTGGCACGCGCCCGAATGTGCTGCCTCTGTCGATTGGCGATGGCGAGCTTTGCGAAACAGCGCTCACGACAGTGTCTGTGCCGGAAATGTTCCGCTATTGGCTGCAAGGTGGCCGCATCACCGTCGGCTTTTTGGGCGGTGCGCAGATTGACAAATTCGCCAATATCAACACGACCGTGGTTGGCGATTATCATAAGCCGAAAGTGCGTCTGCCCGGTGGTGGCGGTGCGCCAGAAATCGCCACCAATTGCGGCGAGATTTTCATCACAATGGCAATGGGCAAGCGCGCCTTTTTGGACAAGCTGCCTTTCATCACCTCGATGGGTCACGGGCCTACGGGCAAAGAGCGCGCAAGCTTTGGCTTGAAGAGCAAAGGCCCGACGCGTTTGATGACCGATATGTGCGTGTTTGAGCCTGATGCGCAGACGAAGGAAATGACCATTGTTTCCATTCATCCCGGTGTGACGCGCGAAGAAATCGCTGAAAATTGCGGTTGGACGCCACGCTACGCGCCCACATGTGTGGAAACACCCGCGCCGACAGCCCAAGAGCTCGAAGTGCTGCGCGACATTCAGGCCCGCACCAAAGCCGCGCACGCCGCCTGATTGTAAGCAAGACAGAAACATGAGGGCGGTTTGGCATCGGCTGAACCGCCCTTTTTTCGACTTTTGACGGCTTGCCCAACCTATAAAGCCGCGGCAGATTAAGGCCTGCACGCTTTTTTGGATGTGCGCCATGATGAGCCAGCAAGATCTGACCTATTCCACTGAACAGCCGCGCCGCGCGAGCGATGAGGTGGATTATGCGCAGCGCGATTTCGTCAATCTTGTCGCGACGATCTTTTTGCTGATCTTGGCCATTGGCATTTCTTGGACGGTGCGCGCCGTCACCGAGAATGAAAAGCAATTGCGCTGCGTGGAATCAGGTCGGCGCGATTGCGTGCAAATTGCAGCGCCCCCGCAAGGGATGCGCGCTCTGCGTTAAGCCTCTTTCGCCAACATCTTCACCACATTTGCAATGCCTTGCGTCATGGCCGCCAGACTCATGCGCGCATCTGGCATGGGCAGATGAATAAAGCCAACCCGCGGCACATCAGTGCCAAGCGAAAGATAGAGCGTGTGATTGCAAATATAATCACCTGCATCATCGGAAATTTCGGCTTCAAGACTGGCCGCGCGTAAAGTTTCGACCACGCGCGCGCAATCCATCCGCACCTGACGCAGGCCCGGACCTTTGGCATCAATCGTGCCCGATGTGCGGCGGATATTTTCTGCATCCGGCGTGATGCGTGTCGTTTCATTGCGCGCGCGCGTTTCCACGCCGATGGTCATGCGTTTCGTGGCAAGCCCAAGATGCAAGATCACATCGGGTCGGACCTCGTGGATCAAAGCAGATATACGTGTCTCCGCCTCGCGCCAGATAACGGGCAAGATGCATGTGACAAGTTCCACGCCCTCAAACCTTTGCTTGGCGAGCGTTTCAACAATTTGGGCGGTTGGATTTTCCGGCGCACCTGGAAAGGGGCCAAAGCCTGTCAGCAAAACTCGTGTCATAAGCGCATGATAGGGCCTTGCCCCAATCTCGTCACCTTTCACCTGCAAAGAATGCGGTGAAGGGGCCAAGCGCATGCGCGATTAACATTTCCGAAAGCTTTGCGCGTTTTGAACAGGGCCAGACATTTTGGGATTTTCTTCGTGACATCGCGCCTTTCTCTCACGCCTTACAAAAGCCTCATGCTGGTGAGCGCCCTTGCGCTGCCCATCATGCTGGGCGGTTGCTTTGGCGGCACAGATACGCGCATGAGTGCATCGGCTGGTTCTATGGCCGCGCAAGCGGCAGGTGCCCGCGTCACGCCTATTTTCATCGCCTCAACGCGACGTGACCGAACGGATGTGCAGGCAGAAAGTGCCGCCGATGGCGGCGCACATTATGCCATCTCAATGGTCTCTGTGCCGGCGGGTCACAAAATGGGCGAGATTGAAGAGCCCTCTTTTGGCAAGCCCAATCCTGACAAGCATTTTGCTGTTTTGGGTGGCCACGGACTCGAACCAGAAGATTTCCGCCTGCAAGTTGCGACCTATCTCTCAGGTCGTATCGGCTCGAACCGCGATATTTTGCTTTATGTGCATGGTTTCAACACGTCCCTTGATGAAGCCCGTTTTCGTCTTGCCCAGCTTGTGAATGATGGCGGTTTTGGTGGCGTGGCCGTGCTTTTCACTTGGCCGTCGAAATCTGATCTCTTCTCTTATGTCGGCGATAAGGACAGCGCGACCGCCTCACGCGATGCTTTGCAAAAGCTGATGCGAGATTTGTCACAAGTGGAAGGGGTGGGGCGCGTGCATGTGCTCGCTCATTCAATGGGCTCGTGGCTGGCGATGGAAGCTTTGCGCGAAAATGCCATTGCGGGTTCGAAGAATCTGGGCAATCGCTTGGGCGATGTCATGCTGGCCTCGCCCGATATTGATCTCTCCGTTTTCAAAACGCAGATGGCGCGCTTGCAAGGTGCGAATGTTTCGATTTTCGTCTCTGCCAATGATCGCGCTTTGACTCTGTCGAGCAAAATTGCAGGCGCCCGCCCGCGCGTGGGCGCGATGGACCCGCGCAATGAAAAGCATCGTGCTGAACTCGCGCAATTAGGCGTGAAAGTCTATGACCTCACCGGCGCATCCTCTGGCTTCATCGGCCATTCGCTTTATGGCGATGTTCCAGCCGTTGTGCGCACCATTGGTGCGCAATTGGGCGCCGCGCGTGAAGATTCTGGCGTGACAGCTATGATTGATGCCACGCGCCGTATGCCAACAGAGGTGAATGTGCCACCGGCACTTCCACCGATGAATTAAGCTCGCACGCGTTGCGCATAGCCAAGGCGCGCATTGAGTTCGTCAATGAGCTGTTCGGCCGCTTCAGCAATGACAGTGCCCGGCGGGAAAATGGCAGAGGCACCCGCCTCGCGCACCGCTTCAAAATCTTGCGGCGGGATCACGCCACCCACCACAATCATAATATCTTCGCGGCCTTGCTTCTTCAGAGCTTCGCGCAATTCTGGCACGAGTGTCAGATGGCCCGCCGCCAGCGATGAAATGCCAACAATGTGCACGTCAGCGCCAATGGCTTGCTTGGCAGCTTCATCAGGTGTGGCAAAGAGCGGCCCAATATCCACATCGAAACCAAGATCTGCAAAAGCAGATGCCACGACTTTTTGCCCGCGATCATGTCCATCTTGACCGACTTTGGCGACGAGAATGCGGGGCTTACGACCTTCATTCTCATAAAAAGCTTTGGTGACGCTTTTCACGCGTTCCACCGCGGATGGATTGGCTTCTTGCGTATAGACGCCCGAGATGGTGCGAATTTCAGCAGCATGACGGCCAAAGACTTTTTCCAAAGCAAGTGAGATTTCGCCCACCGTCGCTTTGGCGCGCGCCGCGTCAATGGCGAGCGCCAGCAAATTGCCATTGCCGGCTGCGCCATTGGTCAGCGCTTCGAGTTTTTGTTGCACATCTGATTCATGGCGTTCCGCGCGCAGGCGCTTGAGCTTTTCGATCTGGCTTGCGCGCACAGCCGAATTATCGACCTTCAGCACGTCAATTTGCTGCTCATCTTCAGGCTTAAACTTATTCACGCCAATGACGGATTGCTTGCCAGAATCGATGCGGGCTTGCGTGCGGGCCGCGGCCTCTTCAATGCGCAGCTTTGGAATGCCCGCTTCAATGGCTTTTGCCATGCCGCCGAGCTTTTCCACTTCATCAATATGGCTCATCGCGCGCTTGGCGAGTTCGGCTGTCAGGCGCTCAACATAGAATGAGCCACCCCACGGGTCGATGATGCGTGTCGTGCCGCTTTCTTGTTGCAAGAAAAGCTGCGTATTGCGCGCGATACGCGCCGAGAAATCGGTGGGCAGCGCAAGCGCTTCATCCAGCGCATTGGTGTGCAAAGATTGCGTATGGCCTTGAGTGGCGGCCATTGCTTCAATCTGCGTGCGCATGACATTGTTGAACACGTCTTGCGCGGTGAGTGACCAGCCGGAG
>CAWUNF010000181.1:0-4029 GCA_963923195.1 uncultured Hyphomicrobiales bacterium
GCGTTGGCGACTTTGGTTTCGCGCTTGGCATTTTCATGATCTTCGCGCTGACGGGTTCTGTTGCTTTCGACCAAATCTTTGCTGCAGCGCCGGGTCTTGCTGGCAAGCCGATCCACGCCTTCGGCTTTGAAATGGATGCGCTGACGCTGACCTGTCTGCTGCTCTTCATGGGCGCTATGGGTAAGTCCGCGCAATTCCTGCTGCACACATGGTTGCCAGATGCGATGGAAGGTCCCACACCGGTCTCTGCACTCATTCATGCGGCTACAATGGTGACGGCAGGCGTTTTCATGGTCGCGCGCCTGTCGCCGATCTTTGAATATGCGCCTGTTGCACTCACTGTCGTGACAATCGTTGGTGCGATCACCGCCTTCTTCGCCGCGACCGTTGGCCTCGTGCAGAACGATATTAAGCGTGTGATTGCTTATTCGACCTGCTCGCAGCTTGGTTACATGTTTGTGGCGCTGGGTGTTGGCGGCTATTCGCTCGCCATTTTCCATCTCTTCACCCATGCCTTCTTTAAGGCGCTGCTATTCTTGGGTGCTGGCTCGGTGATCCACGCCATGCATCACGAGCAGGATATGCGCAACATGGGCGGATTGCGCAAAGACATTCCTTTCACCTTCTGGATGATGACCATCGGCACTTTGGCGCTGACGGGCTTCCCCTTCACGGCGGGCTATTATTCGAAGGATGCGATTATTGAAGCCGCTTATGCGGCTGGCGGCCATTCAGGCGCGGCGACATTCGGCTTCTTTATGACGCTGATCGCAGCAGGCCTGACCTCTTTCTATTCATGGCGCCTCGTATTCATGACATTCTATGGCGAGCGCAAGAATGTTTCGCATGATGCACATGGCCATGATGATCATGCACATGCTGCTCACGGCCATGATGATCACGCTCACGACCATGATCACCAGCCGCATGAAAGCCCGCTTGTTATGTTGATCCCGCTCGCTGTGCTTTCACTCGGTGCGCTTTTTGCGGGCATTGCTTTCTCAGGCCATTTCATTGGTCATGAATATGATGCCTTCTGGCGCGGTGCGATTTTCACCGGCAAAGATAATCATATTCTGCACGCCATGCATGAAGTGCCTTTGGCCGCGCAGCTTGGTGCGACGGTCATGATGGTGCTGGGCTTCCTTGGTGCAGTCTATATCTATTTGCTTGCGCCGGGCACGGCTCAGCGCATCGCAGGCGCCAATCCCATGCTCTACAAATTCCTGCTCAACAAATGGTATTTTGATGAGCTGTACCATCTCATCTTCGTGCGTCCGTCCATGTGGATTGGCCGCCTTTTCTGGAAGGGTGGGGATGGTCGCATCATTGATGGCATGGGGCCGGATGGTATTTCCGCGCGCGTTATCGATGTCACCAATCGTGTCGTTAAATTGCAGACCGGCTATGTCTACCACTATGCCTTTGCCATGCTGATCGGCGTGGCGGCGATCATCACGTGGTATCTCGTCGGAGGAGTGCACTGATGTTCGGCTTCGGCATCCTTTCCGGCCTGATCGTTCTGCCGCTTGTCGGCGCGGCCTTTATTCTCGCTTTGCGCGGTGACAGTGCGCCGGTGCAAAATAATGCGCGCTGGGCGGCGCTCATCACAACGCTGGCGACATTCATTCTGTCGCTCGTCGCGTGGAACCGTTTTGACATTGCTAATCCGGGTTTCCAGCTTCTGGAACAGAAGACATGGCTGGGTGAGACGATCCTCTACAAGCTGGGCGTTGATGGCATTTCTATGCCCTTCATCTTGCTCACCGCTTTCCTGATGCCGTTCTGCATTCTGGCCTCGTGGCAGTCGATTGAAACGCGCGTGCGCGAATATATGATCGCCTTCCTTGTGCTTGAGACGCTGATGATTGGCGTCTTTGCAGCCCTCGACGTTGTGCTCTTCTACGTCTTCTTCGAAGGCGGCTTGATCCCCATGTTCCTGATCATCGGCATTTGGGGCGGCAAGCGGCGCATCTATGCCTCGTTCAAATTCTTCCTCTATACGCTGGCGGGCTCGCTGCTCATGCTGCTCGCCATTTTCGCCATGTATGGCGTTGCGGGCACGACCGACATTACGGTTCTGTTGAAGACGCCATTCGGTGCGTCGATGCAGAAATATTTGTGGCTTGCCTTCTTCGCATCTTTCGCGGTGAAAATGCCAATGTGGCCCGTGCACACTTGGTTGCCGGATGCGCATGTGGAAGCCCCGACCGCGGGCTCGGTTATTCTGGCTGGCATTTTGCTGAAAATGGGCGGCTATGGCTTCCTACGCTTCTCTGTGCCCATGTTCCCTGATGCGTCGCAATATTTTGCGCCGCTTGTTTTCACGCTCTCTGTCATTGCGATCATCTACACATCGCTCGTGGCGCTCGTGCAGGAAGATATTAAAAAGCTGATTGCTTATTCATCCGTTGCTCACATGGGCTTCGTGACAATGGGCATTTTTGCGCTCAACCAGCAGGGCGTGCAGGGTGCTGTCTTCCAGATGGTCTCGCATGGGCTTGTGTCTGGCGCGCTCTTCCTGTGCGTTGGCGTTGTTTATGATCGCATGCATACGCGCGAGATCGCCGCTTACGGTGGCCTTGTGAATCGCATGCCGCTTTATGCGGTCGCCATGCTGGTCTTCACAATGGCCAATGTCGGCCTGCCGGGCACGTCGGGCTTTGTCGGTGAATTTTTGACGCTGCTTGGCGCCTATAAGGCCAATACTTGGGTCGCATTCTTTGCAACCACAGGCGTCATTCTCTCGGCGGCCTATGCGCTTTATCTCTATCGCCGCGTGATTTTCGGTGTCTTGGACAAGCCGAGCTTGGCTGACATTCAAGATCTCGATCGCCGCGAATTGGTGCTTCTTGTGCCTTTGATCGTGCTGACGATCTATTATGGCGTGCAACCCGGCCCCATCCTCGATGCTTGCGCGGCGTCTGTCGCTCTTCTTGTCAAAAACTTCGATGCAGCTGTGGCGGCGACCAAGACCGCAGCGCTCGCGCTCAACTAAAGGAAACGAGATATGAACTCCCTTTCCTTCGCGCTGGCCCATACGCTGCCGGAATTGATCCTGGCAGGCGGCGCGCTCGTGCTCCTGATGATGGGGGCCTATAAGGGCGCCAAAGGCGATTGGATTATTTCCGAACTTGCCATTGCAATCCTTGGTGTGGCTTTCCTCACGCTCTTCACCAAGCTCGATGGCAAAGCGATCATTTGGGATGGCGCCTTTGTGGATGATGCCTATGGCCGTTTCATGAAAGGCCTTGCGCTGATTGGCGCGCTCGTCTCACTGCTTTTGTCGCGCGAATATATGGCGCGCGAAAAGATCGACCAGTTTGAGTTTCCGGTTCTGATCCTGCTCTCGACAACCGGCATGCTCATGCTGATTTCGGCGCAGAATTTGATTGGCCTTTATCTCGGCCTCGAATTGATGAGCTTGGCACTTTATGTCGTGGCCGCCTTCCATCGTGACAATGTGCGCGCGTCAGAAGCAGGTCTGAAATATTTTGTTCTAGGCTCGCTCTCGTCCGGCATGTTGCTTTATGGCGCCTCGCTCCTCTACGGCTTTGCCGGCACAGTTTCTTTCGCGGGCATTGCGGACGCTTTGAAGGGCGGACCATCGATTGGCGTGATTTTCGCGCTGGTCTTTGTGCTTGCGGGTCTGGCTTTCAAAATGTCGATGGTGCCGTTCCATATGTGGACGCCCGACGTCTATGAAGGCGCGCCGACGCCCGTCACCGCTTTCTTCGCTTCCGCGCCAAAAATGGCGGCCGTGGCCATTACGGTGCGCATCATCATCACGGCCTTTCCGGGCCTGATGATGCAATGGCAGCAGATCATTGTTTTCATGTCGCTCTTGTCGATGGCGATTGGGTCCTTTGCGGCCATTGGTCAGACAAGCCTCAAGCGACTGATGGCCTATTCGTCGATCGGTCACATGGGCTTTGCAATGGTGGGTCTCGTCTCGGGCACGCAAGCGGGTGTCTATGGCGTGCTGATCTATATGGCGATCTATCTCACCATGACGCTCGGCACATTTGC
>CAWUNF010000182.1:0-4029 GCA_963923195.1 uncultured Hyphomicrobiales bacterium
GGCGGTGAAGAAGGCGGCGATCTGAAGAAGGGCGCTGTTGTCACTTGCGAAGTCGTCGAAGTGAAGGAAGGCGGCATCGATGTGAAGCTCGCTGGTACGGATCTCGTTACCTTCATCAAGCGCAGCGAACTTGCACGTGATCGTGCCGACCAGCGCCCTGAGCGCTTCGCCGTTGGCGAAAAGGTCGACGCCCGCATCACGCAGTTCGATCGCAAGGCCCGCAAGGTTGCCGTGTCGATCAAGGCGCTCGAAGTGGCCGAAGAAAAGGAAGCTATTGCTCAGTTCGGTTCAGCCGACTCGGGCGCTTCGCTCGGCGATATCCTTGGCGCGGCTCTCAAGGCCCGCGAAGGCGACAAGAAATAATCAAAGCATCTTGCTTTGATGAGGCCCGCGCAGAAATGCGCGGGCCTTTTTCTTGGCTTCCTTGCAAGCTTGAAAGAGCAGCACTAAGTTTTCATCTCTGCCTGCATTTTTGAGAAAGTCGCGCTTATGCCCTCCATTCCAGATCCCGATCATCTGGTTGATCGCCGTCTTCTCCGTCGCAAGCTCACCTTCTGGCGCATTGCGCTATTTGTGGTGCTTGGCGTGGTCGTTGTTGGTGTGGGTATGCGCTATACGAGCCGCGAAACAGGCTCAAACAAACATATTGCGCGCCTCTCCATTGAAGGCGTGATCACGGGCGATAAAGACACATTGAAACTCGTGCGCGACATTGGCGCCTCGAAAAATGCAGAAGCTTTAATTGTCTCCATTGAAAGCCCCGGCGGCACGACAACGGGCGCTGAACGGCTCTATGAAGAATTGCGCTTGGTGGCTGAAAAGAAGCCGGTTGTCGCAGTTGTTGGAACAATGGCGGCTTCAGGGGGCTATATTGCAGCACTTGGCACAGAGCGCATTTTTGCGGAAGGCAATTCGCTGGTGGGCTCTATTGGCGTGCTCTTCCAATTTCCTAATTTCGGCAAGCTGCTTGAGAATGTTGGCGTGTCGATGGAAACCGTGAAATCGGCGCCATTGAAAGCATCCCCCAATGGTTTTGAGCCCACAAGCCCCGAAGCGCGCGAGGCCTTAGCTGCACTGGTTTCGGATTCCTTCGCTTGGTTCAAAGATCTCGTCAAAACCCGCCGCCAACTCACAGATGACGAATTGGCGAAAGTCAGCGATGGCCGCGTCTTTACGGGCCGCCAAGGCTTAGGCCTCAAATTGGTTGATGCTTTGGGCGGTGAACGCGAGGCCATTGCATGGCTTGAAAAGGAAAAGAAGATCGACCACCACCTGCCCGTGCGCGAATGGAAAAAGGAGCGCAGCTTGGAAAGGCTTGGCGTTTTTGGTGCGACAGCGGCCCTTTTTCAAATGATGGGATGGGATGGGGCAGCGACCCGGCTTGAACGCATAAGCCATCTAGGTGAGGCCCGTCTCCTTGACGGTCTCGTCTCAGTTTGGCAAGTTGCTCCAGTTGATTGAGCTTTTTCTGACGAACAGGTCCGTCAATTCTGGACCTTATTTGCAGTGATTTTCGGGGGCCAAAAGTGATCAAGTCTGAACTCGTCCAACGCATCGCTGAACGCAATCCCCATCTCTATTTGCGAGATGTCGAAAACATTGTGAACGCGATCCTTGATGAAATTACTCATGCTTTGTCGCGCGGCGATCGCGTCGAATTGCGTGGTTTTGGGGCTTTTTCCGTCAAGCGCCGCGATGCGCGCCTTGGCCGCAACCCACGTACGGGTGCGCATGTGGAAGTGGATGAAAAAGTCGTTCCCTTCTTCAAGACCGGCAAAGAAATGCGCGAGCGTTTGAACGAAAATACGCCGGGCTAATCTGCGCCACAGCGCGAGAGCCAAGATGAAAAGCCTTCTGAAATGGCTCTTTTTGACACCTATCGCCCTTTTTCTTTTGGGGCTTGCTGTTGCCAATCGTGACATGGTGCGGGTCGTTCTCGACCCGCTTCCCGGCGATGGGCCGCTTTTTGAGACAACAGCGCCGCTCTTTCTCGTCGCCTTTATTGTCGCCATTCTCGGCATTATCGCAGGCAGTCTTGTGACTTGGCTTTCGCAAGGCCGCCATCGCCGTGCCGCCCGCCAAGCACGCGCGGAAAGCGAACGCCTGCGCCAAGAGGCAGCGCGTCTGCGCGGCGAATTGGCGAGCCGCTCCACGGCCCTGATCACGCCAGAGCGTCCCCGCGACGCCGCCTGATTGGCTGGACTTGATCGTAAGACCATGCGAGCAAGACTGAATGTTGAAGCCTCAAGCCTTTTTCGATGGATTGAACCTGCCAGCCGCGCTGCAGGCGGCTCTTGCGCGCCCGCAGGTTACCGGGCCAGCCATTAAAATCTGCGGCCTCTCGACCCCAAAAACATTAGAGGCCGCGCTGGTCGCCGGGGTGGAGCTGGTTGGCTTCGTCTTTTTTCCAAAAAGTCCGCGCCATCTCACCTTTGAGACCGCAGCCGCGCTGGGCGAACAGGCCAAAGGCCGTTCGGTCAAAGTGGCCCTGTCCGTCGATGCCGATGATGCTTTGCTCGACACCATGATTGCTAAGCTCAAGCCGAATCTGCTGCAATTTCATGGATCTGAGACGCCGAGCCGGGTGGCCGAGGTCAAAGCTCGCTATGGCCTGCCTGTGATGAAGGCGCTTGGCATTTCCAGCCCCTCGGACCTTGCCGCCATCTCAGCCTATGACGGGGTGGCCGACCGGATCCTTTTTGATGCCAAGCCGCCCAAAGGGGCTGACCTGCCTGGCGGCAATGGTCTCGCCTTCGATTGGGACCTTTTGGCGGGGGTCAAGCTGCAAGCGCCCTTCATGCTTTCAGGCGGACTGGACGCCACCAATGTGGCGGAAGCCATCCGCCGAACCCAAGCGCCGGCGGTCGATGTGTCCTCTGGTGTTGAAAGCGCGCCGGGTCTCAAGGACCCCACCAAGATCGCCGCTTTTGTCGCTGCCCTGAGAGGCGCCAAATCCACGGAAATGCTTGGTTCAGCGGGCGCAACGCGGTAAGACACGGCCCGACTTCAGGAGCCGATCTTTGAGCACCACTTTGCAGAATTCCTATCGCACGGGACCCGATGAGCGCGGGCACTTTGGCCTGTTTGGCGGCCGTTTCGTCGCCGAGACTTTGATGCCGCTCATTCTGGAACTTGAAAAGGCCTATGAGGCCGCGAAAAAAGATCCGGCCTATCAAGCCGAGCTTGATGATCTCGCCAAACATTATGTCGGCCGTCCGAGCCCGCTTTATTACGCGCAGCGCCTCACGGAAAAATTGGGCGGTGCGAAAATCTATTTCAAACGCGATGAGCTGAACCACACGGGCGCTCATAAAATCAACAATGTGTTGGGGCAAATTCTGCTCGCACGCCGCATGGGCAAAAAGCGTATCATTGCGGAAACGGGTGCTGGCCAACATGGCGTCGCCACAGCCACAGCTTGCGCAAAATATGGTCTCGAATGCGTCGTCTATATGGGCGCGGTCGACGTTGAACGCCAAAAGCCAAATGTCTTCCGCATGAAAATGCTCGGCGCGAAAATCGTGCCCGTGCAATCAGGCGCGCGCACATTGAAAGATGCGATGAATGAAGCTTTGCGTGATTGGGTGACCAATGTCGCAGACACTTTCTATTGCATCGGAACAGCAGCAGGCCCGCATCCCTATCCGGCAATGGTGCGCGATTTCCAATCCATCATCGGCAAAGAAGTGCGCTGGCAGATGGAAGAACAAGAAGGTCGCTTGCCCGATTCACTCGTCGCCTGCATTGGCGGTGGTTCTAACGCCATTGGTCTCTTCCATCCTTTCCTCGATGACAAAAGCGTTGAGATTTATGGCGTGGAAGCGGCCGGTCACGGATTGCAATATCCTGATGGTCATGCGGCTTCGCTTGCAGGTGGCAAGCCCGGCGTGTTGCACGGCAATCGCACTTATCTCTTGATGAATGATGATGGCCAAATCATCGAAGGCCATTCGATTTCAGCAGGGCTCGATTATCCGGGCATTGGTCCTGAACATGCCTGGCTACGCGACATTGGCCGCGTCACTTACA
>CAWUNF010000183.1:0-3964 GCA_963923195.1 uncultured Hyphomicrobiales bacterium
TCAAACATGCCAATCCATGCGGTGTAGCAGAAGGCGCCTCGCTGTTGGAGGCTTATGAAAAAGCTTTGCGCTGCGATCCTGTTTCTGCCTTCGGCGGCATTGTCGCTTTGAACCGCAAGTTGGATGCAAAGGCTGCTTCTGAAATCGTGAAAATCTTTACCGAAGTCATCATTGCGCCAGACGCCGATGAAGAAGCCATTGCGCTTGTCGCGGCCAAGAAGAATTTGCGTTTGTTGCTCACCGGCGGCCTGCCTGATCCGCGCGCCAAGGGTCTGACCTTCCGCACGGTTGCGGGTGGCATGCTCGTGCAGGGTCGCGACAATGCTGTGGTTGACGATATGGATTTGAAAGTCGTCACCAAGCGTCAGCCGACACAACAAGAACTGTCCGACATGCGCTTTGCTTTCCGTGTGGCGAAGCATGTGAAGTCCAATGCGATTGTCTATGCCAAGAATGGCGCGACAGTGGGTGTCGGTGCGGGTCAGATGAGCCGCGTCGATTCCTCGCGCATCGCTGCATGGAAAGCCGCAGAAGCAGCGAAAGCAGCAGGTCTGCCTGAAACACTCGCTAAGGGTTCGGTTGTCGCTTCTGACGCTTTCTTCCCCTTCGCGGATGGTTTGCTCGCCGCAGCGGAAGCAGGTGCCACCGCAGTCATTCAGCCGGGCGGTTCGATGCGAGATGATGAAGTGATTAAGGCGGCGGATGAAGCTGGCCTTGCAATGGTGCTCACCGGGCACCGCCACTTCCGGCACTAAAAATAAAGGCGGGCTCTGGCCCGCCTTTTTCTTTTACGCCTCAGCCGCCAATTGCGCGGCCTGATGTTCTGTAATCAGCGGGTCGATGATTTCATCGAGGCAATCGCCTGCCACCACGCGATCCAATTTATAAAGCGTCAGATTGATGCGGTGATCCGTCACGCGCCCTTGCGGATAATTATAAGTGCGAATGCGCTCAGAGCGGTCGCCTGAGCCCACTTGCGCTTTGCGGTCGGCAGCGCGTTCTGAATCCAGCTTGGTGCGCTGTTCATCGTAAAGACGAGAGCGCAACAGCGCCATTGCACGCGCGCGATTCTTATGTTGCGAGCGTTCATCTTGCACAAAGACAATCGTGCCTGTTGGAATATGCGTAATGCGGATCGCGGATTCTGTTTTATTGACGTGCTGGCCGCCCGCACCTTGTGCGCGCATCGTGTCAATTTTCAAATCCGCTTCATGAATGTCGATATCGACATCTTGCGCTTCAGGCAGAACAGCAACCGTTGCAGCAGATGTGTGGATGCGCCCTTGTGTTTCGGTCGCTGGCACACGCTGCACACGATGGACGCCGGATTCAAATTTGAGCCGCGCGAAAACGCCACGCCCTTCAACAGAAGCAATGATTTCCTTATAGCCACCGGCTGTGCCTTCGCTGGCGGACATAAGCTCAAGCTTCCAGCCGTGGAGCTGTGCATAGCGCTCATACATGCGGAAGAGATCGCCCACAAAAAGCGCTGCCTCATCGCCACCCGTGCCAGCGCGCAATTCAAGAATGGCGCCATGCTCATCGGCGGCATCTTTCGGCAAAAGCGCAATGCGAATGTCATGTTCGAGTTTAGCGAGTTGGTCTTTGGCGGCGGCCTGTTCATCTTCAGCCAAAGCGCGCATCTCTGTGTCGAGTGCCGGATCAGCCAGCATGGTTTCAACCCCAGCCAAATCATCGCTGGCTGTGCGGAAGGCACGGATGGCTTCAACCACGGGATCAAGGTCAGAGAGTTCGCGCGAGAGCGCGACAAATTCTTGGCCTGAGGCGCCGTCAGAAAGTTTGGCAGAGATTTCCTCATGCTTGCGCAAAATGAGGTCGAGCTTGTCTTGAGGCAGCATGTTTTGGGATTCGTTTTGCGAGAGCAGGCAAGGCGGCGCGTGAGAAAAGGTGCGTCCCTACAGCGGCACGCCCTTGGCTTCGGCAAAGGCACGCAGATCATCGCGGATGGAATCAGCACCCGACAGGCTTGCGAGTTTTTCGGCCACAAAGGCCTGCGCTTCGCTGGCATCAAGCGACAGCAACATTGCTTTCACCGGACCGATGGAAGCAGGCGACATGGAGAGATTGCGATAGCCAATGGCAATGAGCGCGAGCGCGTCGAGCGGCTTGCCACCCATCTCGCCGCAGAGCGTGACAGATGTGCCGTATTTCGCGGCTTTATCAGTGATTGATTTCAACGCGCGCAGCATGGACGGCGACAATGGATCAAAGCGGGTTGAGACACGCTTATTGTCGCGGTCCGCTGCAAAGAGATATTGCGTCAGATCATTGGAGCCGACCGAGACAAAATCGACACGCGGCAGAATTTCATCCAGCGCGAAAAGAACGGAGGGCACTTCAATCATAATGCCGAGTTTGAGATCGCGCGGCGTGGCATAATGATGCCGCTTCAAATGCGCGAGTTCACGCGCGACCAAATCTTTCGCCGCATCAATTTCAGATGGTGTGGCGACCATTGGGAACATGATGCGCAAATCGCGATCCGCACCTGCGCGCAGCATGGCGCGCAATTGTGTGCGCAGAAGTCCCGGACGATCCAGCCCGATGCGGATCGCGCGCCAGCCAAGTGCCGGATTGTCTTCTTCGAGCCGCGACATATAGGGCAGGATTTTATCGCCACCAATGTCCAGCGTGCGGAATGTCACCGGCACGCCGGGCACAGCATCCATGACGCTTTTATAGAGCGCATATTGCTGCTCACCGCGCGGGAATTGCGCGGCCACCATGAATTGCAATTCCGTGCGGAACAGGCCGATTGATTGCGCGCGCGTTTCCGCCACATGCGGCAAATCGATCAGCAGGCCTGCATTCATATGCAGGCCAATTTTCACGCCATCTTTCGTCTGCGAGGGCACATCGCGGAGCTTGTGATATTGCTCTTGGCGGCGTGCGCGCAGGCGTGCTTTGTCTGCGTAAGCGGATTGCACATCTGGCTGCGGGCGCAATTGCACATCACCCGTCGAGCCGTCAATGATAATGGCATCACCCGGCTCAACCAGATCGGTGACATTGATCGCATCGCCCACCATCGGAATGCCGATGGCGCGCGCGACAATAGCCACATGCGAAGAGGCGCCGCCATCTTCCAGCACGAGGCCGCGCAATTTCTTGCGGTCGTAATCAAGCAAAGCCGCCGGGCCCATGCTGCGCGCGACAATGATCGCATTGTCGGGCATTTGCTCATGCGAGACGACAAAGCTCTCGCCCGTCAGCTCATGCAGCAAGCGATTGGCAAGATCATCCAGATCATGCAGGCGCTCGCGCAAATAGGGGTCTGTGCGACGTGCAAGCTTGGCGCGCGCATCATTTTGCACGCGCTCAACAGCCGCTTCTGCCGTGAGGCCTGAGGCAATGGCTTCGCGCAAACGGCGCAACCAGCCGCGATCATGCGCAAACATGCGGAATGTTTCGAGCACTTCGCGATGTTCGCCAGCCCCCGCCGCATTGCCGCGATCAATCAGCGTGTCGATATTTTGGCGCACGCTCTCAAGCGCTTCATCCAGTCGCTTTTCTTCGCGCACCGGATCTTCCGCAATCAATTGCTTAATGGCGACACGCGGCTCATGTAGCACAACATGGCCAAGGCCCACACCATCAGCAACAGCAATACCGTGCAGCGACATGTGGCGGCGATTGGCAATCTCGGCACCCGGGCGCACGATGGATTGCAATTCACCCGTCGCCACCATTTCCGCCAAAACCATTGCGGTGGTTTCAAGCGCTTCAACTTCTTCTTCCGAATAGGTGCGGCGCGCTTTGTTCTGCACGACGAGAACGCCAAGCGTTGAACCGCCGCGCAAAATCGGCACGCCCAAGAAGGAATGGTAAATCTCTTCGCCCGTCTCCGGCTTGTAGGAAAAGGCTGGATGCGATTGCGCATCAGACAGAGCGAGCGCTTCAGCGGTTTCGGCAATGCGGCCGACGAGGCCTTCGCCCGAGCGCA
>CAWUNF010000184.1:0-3963 GCA_963923195.1 uncultured Hyphomicrobiales bacterium
ACATCGCCTTTCTTCGCATCACCTGACAGGCAAAGGGCCAGCGTCTCGGGCTTCATCACCACACGGCCTTCAGCAACGGCCACACGGGTTGTGACGGATTTTTCCGACACATCGACCATATGTGCTTCGCCCGTGGCGGTGATATGCGAGAGTTGCGACATTAGTGGCGGGCCTCAAGCGTCGGTCCGTGCAACAGATCATGCGTGGCTTTTACCACATCGGCTTGGCGCATCAGGCTCTCACCCACAAGGAATGAACCAATGCCCGATTTGACGAGACGCATGGCATCATCATGTGAGCCAATGCCGCTTTCACCGACAATGATGCGATCTTTCGGCACGAGTTTGGACAGGCGTTCAGACACTTCAAGCGTCGTATTAAATGTATGTAGGTCGCGATTATTAATGCCGATGAGGCGTGTCTCAAGCGGCAGAGCGCGCTTCAGCTCATCTTCATTATGCACTTCGATCAGCACATCCATATGCAAATCATGCGCAACTTTGTTCAGTTCACGCGCTGTCTCATCTGACACAGCCGCCATAATGATCAGAATGCAGTCAGCGCCCCAAGCGCGCGCTTCATAGACCTGATAGGGGTCATACATAAAGTCTTTGCGCAGAGCAGGCAGGCGCACAGCATCACGCGCAGCCGTCAGATATTCGGGCTTGCCTTGGAAGGACGGCTCGTCTGTCAAAACCGATAGGCAGCAGGCGCCACCCTTTTCATAAGCGGCCGCCAGTTTTGGTGGATCAAAATCAGCCCGGATGAGACCCTTCGACGGGCTCGCCTTTTTAATTTCAGCAATGAGCGCAAATTGGTTGCGGCCAAGCTTGTCTTCGATGGCTTGTACGAAGCCACGCGGGCGCGATTGCTTTTCAATCTTGCGTTCCAAAGCATGCAGGGGCATGCGCACTTTTGCGTCTGATATTTCGCGACGCTTATAGGTTTCGATCTTGCGCAGAATATCAGACATTTTTTACCCGCGGTTCGAAACGGCGACGAGTGTGTCGAGCGTCGCCTTTGCCGCACCATCATCCAGCGCTTTGGCGCCCAAGGCAACGCCATCTTTCAAACTTTTCGCCTTGTCGGCAACAACGAGTGCGGCCGCGGCATTGAGCAGAGCAATATCGCGATAAGCGCCCTTTTCGCCAGCTAGAACATTGCGCAAAGCGCGCGCATTAAATTCGGGATCGCCGCCCTTGAGATCATCCGCTTTCGCAACTGCGAGACCTGCCTCTTCAGGCGTGACCGTGAAACTGCTGATCTCGCCTTGATCAAGTGCGACCACTTGTGTGGGGCCCGTTGTGGTGAGTTCATCAAGTCCATCATTGCCATGCACGAGCCAGATTTTTTCAGAGCCCAGATTGCGCAACACTTCAGCCATTGGCTTCAAGAGCGAAGCGGAGAATGTGCCGATGACCTGACGTTTGACACCAGCCGGATTGGAGAGTGGTCCCAAAATATTGAAAATGGTGCGTGTGCCCAATTCAACACGTGTTGGGCCGACATGACGCATCGCGAGGTGATGGGTTTGCGCCATCATGAAACCAATCTTGGCTTCACGCAGACAGGCTTCAACAGCTTGAGGTGTCACGCCAATGCCAACACCCAAAGCGCCAAGCACATCGCTCGCGCCAGATTTAGAAGAGGCCGCGCGATTGCCGTGTTTAGCGACCGGGACGCCACAAGCAGCCGTGATGATGGAAGCAAGCGTCGACACATTATACGTGCCCGCGCCATCGCCGCCTGTGCCGACAATATCAACTGCGGTGTCAGGCGCCTTCACGCGCGTCATCTTCGCGCGCATAGCGGTGACAGCGCCGGTGATTTCTTCGACCGTTTCGCCACGCACGCGCAGCGCCATGAGAAAGGCCCCCATTTGCGAGGGTGTCACTTCGCCCGACAAAATATTATCGAAGGCGAGTTCAGCTTCCGCGCGCGTCAGGCTGGCGCCAGTCGCCACTTTGCCGATGAGGGGTTTGAATGCGTCCATCGTTAAACTCCGCTCAGCGTTTCTGCTTGTTAAAAGCAGCCGCGAGGTCGAGAAAATTCTTCAGGATCTTGTGGCCATGCTCTGATGCAATGCTCTCAGGATGGAATTGCACGCCATGCACGGGATGCGTCTTGTGTGACAGCGCCATGATGAGACCATCGGCTTCGGCTGTCACATGGAGACAATCCGGCAGCGTTTTGCGCTCAACAACGAGCGAGTGATAGCGCGTTGCTTGAAACGGCGCATCAATGCCTTGGAAGAGCGTTTCGCCATGATGCGTGATGGTCGACATTTTGCCATGAAGCGGGATGGGCGCACGCACCACGTCACCTCCATAAGCATCGCCAATGGACTGATGGCCGAGGCACACGCCCATGATCGGCACTTGGCCATTGGCTTGTTTGATAACGTCTAAGCAAATGCCCGCATCCTTCGGCGTGCAGGGGCCGGGCGAGAGCACAATGGCTTCCGGCTTTTTCGCGAGAAGGTCATGTGTTGAGATTGCATCATTGCGGATGACGTCGACATCAGCGCCAAGCGCGCCAAAATAATGGACGAGGTTCCAAGTGAAACTGTCGTAATTATCAACGAGGACGAGTTTCATCACTGGCCCCGCTTTCCGCCAGTCGCAAAGCGCACAGCTTCCTCAGCAGCGCGGAACAAAGCCTTTGCCTTATTCACGCATTCACGATGTTCAGATGCGGGGTCTGAATCATAAACCACACCTGCACCCGCCTGCGCATGCATCTTGCCATCCTTGATGACGGCGGTGCGCAGAACAATACATGTGTCCATCTCACCCGATGCGCCAAAATAGCCGATGCAGCCTGCGTAAATGCCGCGCTTATCGGTCTCCAATTCGTCGATAATTTCCATCGCACGCACTTTTGGCGCGCCAGACACAGTGCCTGCCGGAAAACCAGCGGAGAGCGCATCAATCACATCATGCTTTTGTGACAGACGGCCCTCAACATTGGAGACAATGTGCATGACATGGCTGTAGCGCTCGATGAAGAATTTTTCTGTCACATCGACGCTGCCAATTTCCGCAACGCGGCCGACATCATTGCGGCCAAGATCAAGCAGCATGAGATGTTCAGCGCGTTCTTTCGGATCAGCAAGAAGCTCTGCGGCCAGCGCTTCATCTTCTGCCTGTGTTTGCCCGCGCCATCTCGTGCCAGCAATCGGGCGTATGGTCACTTTGCCATCGCGCACGCGCACCAAAATTTCAGGGCTTGAACAGACGATTTGGAAGCCGCCGAAATCGAGGTAGCAAAGGAAGGGGGCAGGGTTCACGCGGCGCAAAGCGCGATAGAGCGAGAATGCGGGAAGCTCAAACGGGCTCGTAAAGCGCTGCGAAAGTACGACCTGAAATATGTCGCCAGCGCGAATATAGTCTTTCGCTTTCGCCACCATGTCCAAAAAGCGGTTTTCGCTCGTGTTGGAGACGGGCTCTTTTGCGACCATGCGCGGATCAGCTTGTGGCGCGACATGGTCAAGCGGACTTTCCAGCACATGCACCAGCGCATCAAGACGCGACTGCGCGCTTTCATAAGCTGCGCGTGCAGAAACACCTTGTTGTGGGCGCACCGGCGTGACGATGGTCAATTCATCTTTCACACTGTCGAAGACCGCCATCAAAGTCGGGCGGATCATGACAGCTTCCGGCACACCAATCGGATCTGGCTTGGCTGGAGACAAGCGCTCCATCTGGCGCACCATGTCGTAGCCGAGATAACCGAAGACGCCAGCAGCCATTGGCGGCAAATTCACGCCCGGTAAATCAGGCACAGCAGATTCCGCGATCAGCTTACGTAGTGCATCGAGTGGCTTGCCGGGGCAGGGTTCAAATGCATCGGGTTTTGTGAGCGCATGACGATTGATTTCGGCATGATCTCCATTGGCGCGCCAAATCAAATCAGGATCAAGCCCGATCATCGAATAGCGTCCGCGCGCCGCACCGCCTTCAA
>CAWUNF010000185.1:0-3951 GCA_963923195.1 uncultured Hyphomicrobiales bacterium
TCGGCCTCGAAGCGGCTGGTGTTGCGATGGAGCGCGGTCGCGTTGTCATCGACAATCATTTTGCGACCAACGTGCCGGGCATTTACGCCATTGGCGATGTGGTGCGTGGTCCGATGCTGGCGCACAAGGCCGAAGACGAAGGCGTGGCTGTTGCTGAAATCCTCGCTGGTCAGCATGGCCATGTGAATTACGATGTCATTCCGGGCGTTGTTTACACGCAGCCGGAAATCGCTGCTGTCGGCAAGACGGAAGATGATCTGAAAGCCGCGGGCATTGCTTATAAGTCTGGCAAGTTCCCCTTCACGGCCAATGGTCGTGCGCGCGCCATGCGCCATACAGAAGGCTTTGTGAAGGTTCTGGCCGACGCGACAACAGATCGTGTGCTTGGCGTGCACATTGTTGGCGTTGGTGCAGGCGAATTGATTGCCGAATGCGCTGTGCTGATGGAATTTGGTGGCTCAGCCGAAGATTTGGCGCGCACGTGTCACGCCCATCCGACTGTGTCGGAAGCCGTTAAAGAAGCGGCTATGGCAGTTGATAAGCGTCAGATCCACATGTGATCAAAAAAAGGGCCGGAAGATCTCCGGCCCTTTTATTTTTTAAAAGAGAATATGCACCAGCCCCGGCGCAAAGAGGGCAATATTCATAAGGCCGATGGAGAGAACTCCGAGCCCCGCCGCGACCCAGACCAGAGCTGCAATGCCCGTGATGATCATGGCTGAGCAGAGCACGATGGCAATTTGCAAAACGGCTGATGAAAGCTCAAAGACTTCATTGCGCGCTTTGTAAGTGTCACGCTTGTCTTCAGCCGCTTTCGCGCGTGCGGCGAGTTCTTTGCGACCTTCACCTGTCTCCGGCTCCGTCTCATAGCGATCCGCGGTGCGCTTCCAGTCGCTCACGCGTTTCTGCATGACTTCGCGTTGTGCCGTGTCGGTGATTGTCACAAGCTGTGCTTCAATCTGTTCTGCGGCCACTTGCACTGTTGTGCGACGAATGGTTTTCGCCTGGAAAAAAGCCCAGAGGTTCGAAGCTTCGAGATTATGCGCTTGTGCTTCGCGTTCGGCATTATTGGCGCCCATTTCTGAAAAGGCGAGAAAGAGCGCGAGAACAGCAATCAAAAGGGCGACGCCCTTATTATTTGTTTCAGGTTCGTGACCGTGCCCGGACATGAATCCTCCCCCATAACATGCGGCCGAATCGGCGGCGGCCGTCTCATTAAGCAATCATGTTACGGGAAACAATGACAGGCGGTTTTATGTTCGCGCGCGCGGATGGGCGCTGCGCCAAGCTTCCATCAGTCGCGCACCATCAACAGCGGTATAAATTTGTGTCGTGGAAAGTGACGCATGGCCAAGAAGTTCTTGAATGGCACGCAGATCACCACCCCCCGCCAGCAAATGCGTGGCAAAGGAATGGCGCAAAGCATGGGGCGTGGCACTGTCGGGCAGTCCCAATGCGCCGCGCAATCGCTCAACCGCGGATTGGATGATGCGTGGCGATAAAGGACCGCCTTTTGCGCCCACGAATAAGGGGCCTTCGGGCTTCAGCGTATAGGGGCAGAGCTGCAAATAAGCGTCGATTGCCTCGACCACTGGGCGAATGACGGGCACGGAGCGCGTCTTGGCGCCCTTGCCAATAACGGTGAGCGAATCAAAACCTTTGGCCGCATCGCGCCGGCGCAGTCCCAGAGCCTCGGAGATGCGCAGGCCCGCCCCGTAGAGCAGGCTGATAACGGCGGCATCGCGGGCAAGTATCCAAGGCTCACGGCTCTCCCCAGCGCGGGTTGCGACATCCATCATGTCCATAGCCGCCTGCGCGGAAACAGGCTTGGGCAGGCTGCGGGCTATTTTGGGGCTGCGGACGGCAATAAAGGCGGCGGCCTTGCCCTTGCCCTCCCGCTCCAAATGGCGGGCAAAAGAGCGCAAAGCAGCCAGCGCCCGCATCAAGGAGCGGCTCTCTATGCCCTCAGCCCGGCGCCGGGCCATGAAGGCACGTAGATCAGCAGGCTTGAGCTCGGCAAAAGCGCCCAGATTTGGCCGCTCGCCCAGATGCTCCGTCAAAAAGGACAGAAATTGCGTGAGGTCGCGAATATAGGCCTGAACCGTCAGGGGCGAGGCGCGGCGTTGGGCGGCCAGGTGGCGCACCCAGGCTTGGGCTTCCTGGGCCAATTCGGCCTCAGCCTGTGGGAAGGCAAGGTTGCGCTCAGCGCTTTCGGAGAGAGGTTTGGCCGACATAGGCGCATCCTCTCTCGACAGGCTGAAGAAAGTCTTGCTTAGCGGCCCGCTTTGATCTCTTCGATGGCTTTCGCCATCAATTCATCCATCGTCCGGCGGATTTGATGGTCAGATTGAGCCACTTTGGCAGCGTCGAAATCCCCGCGAATCTTGCGAAACACATCCTCTTCGCCCGCCTCTTCGAGGTCGGCGCTCACAATTGCCTTGGCATAGGCCTCAGCCTCTGGCCCGCTTTTGCCGAGCTTTTCGGCTGCCCAGAGGCCAAGCTTTTTGTTGCGCCGGGCCAAGGCTTTGAACTGCAGCGCTTCATCATGCGCGAATTTACCTTCAAAAGATTCGCCGCGCTTGTCGAATGAGCTCATTCTTCCCTCCAGAAAAGCCGACAGGCTCAACACTTAGCCTTCATATAGGTGTCTGTTGGCCGATCTCCCATGAGCTATATCAAGGGCATGGCTTTGCTGTGACGGACGCTATTCACAGCTGCGTCATCCTTGAGCAGGCTCAGAGGGGCGCCTTGCATTGTGCCTGCTGGTCAAAGGGGATAGTTTGCGCCCTGTCGCGTCAGGGCTTCACGAGGGGCCTCTGTCGCCAATCGATTCCCTCAAGCCACGGTTGATCCCCATGAATCGCCGCCGTCGCATTTACGAAGGCAAGGCCAAGGTCCTCTATGAAGGCCCGGAGCCCGGTACACTCATCCAGCACTTCAAGGACGATGCCACAGCCTTCAATGCCAAAAAGCATGAAGTGATTGACGGCAAGGGCGTGTTGAACAACCGCATCTCGGAATTCGTCTTCCAGCACCTCAATGATATTGGCGTGCCCACCCATTTCATTCGTCGCTTGAACATGCGTGAGCAGCTCATTCGCGAAGTCGAAATCGTGCCGCTCGAAGTGGTCGTGCGCAATGTGGCGGCGGGTTCGCTGTCACAGCGCCTTGGCATTGAAGAAGGCACGCAATTGCCGCGCTCGATCATCGAATTCTATTATAAGAATGATGCGCTGAATGATCCGATGGTGTCGGAAGAGCATATCACCGCTTTCGGCTGGGCAAGCCCGCAGGAAATTGATGACATCATGGCCCTTGCCATTCGCGTCAATGATTTCTTGTCTGGTCTGTTCTTGGGCGTTGGCATTCGTCTTGTTGATTTCAAGATGGAATGCGGTCGCCTCTGGGAAGGCGATATGATGCGCATTGTTGTGGCGGATGAAATTTCGCCCGACTCATGCCGTCTCTGGGACATGAAGAACAACGACAAGCTCGACAAGGATCGTTTCCGTCGTGATATGGGCGGCCTTGTGGAAGCCTATAGCGAAGTCGCGCGTCGTCTTGGCATTATGCAAGACAATGAGCCGCCGCGCTCAGGCGGACCGAAGCTGGTGCAATAATCTCAATCGGGGGCTTTGCGGCCCCCGTCTCATTTCATCGAAACTGATCTGAAGGCGATAAGCATGAAAGCCCGCGTCACTGTCACCCTCAAGAACGGCGTTCTCGATCCGCAAGGCAAGGCGATTGAAGGCGCGCTGAAATCTTTTGGCATTGAAGGTGTCGATTCCGTGCGCCAAGGAAAAGTCTTCGATATTGAATTGTCAGCAACCGATCGCGCAAAAGCTGAAGAGCTTTTGAAGGCCGCGTGCGAGAAGCTGCTCGCCAATACGGTCGTTGAAAATTATCGCGTCGAGATCTGTCTCTTATACACATCTCCGAGCCCACGAGACC
>CAWUNF010000186.1:0-3932 GCA_963923195.1 uncultured Hyphomicrobiales bacterium
TTTCAATCGTCATTGCGAGGAGGCCGCAAGGCCGACGCGGCAATCCAGACCTAAAACTTAAAATGCACCAGCAACAGCGTTGTTCTGGATTGCTTCGCTTCCTTCGCAATGACGGCTGAAGGCCGTCAATTGCCCCCACGCCAGATGTCATCGCCATTGATGTCGGCAACGCGTTGCTTGCCGATATAGGCCATGGTGCGACGCATCTCGTCCTTCAAAATCGACAAAGCTTTCAGCGCACCTGCTTCACCGCCTGCACCGATGCCATAGAGCGTCGCGCGGCCTGTCAGCACGGCATTGGCGCCGAGCGCGAGACACTTCACAATGTCGGAGCCGCGACGCACACCGGAATCGACAAAGATCGTCGTGCGATCACCCACGGCCTGCGCAATGCCGGGTAGCACATCAAGTGTGGCGGGAGCTGAATCCATATTCCGCCCGCCATGGTTCGACACAACAATGCCGTCGACGCCATGATCGAGTGCGCGGCGCGCATCATCGGCGCGCATAATGCCTTTGATCACCAATTTGCCCGGCCAGATCTCGCGCAATTTGTCGACATCCGCCCAGCTCACCTGATCGGCACGCAGAGCTTTTGCTTGCGAGGCATTGCCGGTGAATTTTTCCTGATATTTTTCAGGATAATTGGCATGTTCGGGCATGCCGCCGGAGGTCACATAACGTCCGATGACAGACAACATCCATTCCGGATGCGACAGCATGTCGACAACACTTTTCGCATTGATTTTGTAAGGCTGCGAAAAGCCGTTGCGCGCATTATGCTCGCGATTTGCTCCATGTCCGATATCGACTGTCCAGATCAATGTTTCAAAACCGGCCGCAGCGGCGCGGCGCACGAGCTCATAAGAGAGTTCTTTCTCGCGCCACATATAAAGCTGGAACCACGGACGCCCGCCGGCTTGCGCCACTTTTTCCATCGGCGTGTTGGAGCCGGTGGCAAGCGTGAAGGGCAAGCCTGCTTTGGCAGCGGCTTGGGCCAGTTCATATTCGCCTTCATACCAGCACAGCCCCGCAATGCCTGTGGGCGCAATCACCATCGGCAAAGAGGCTGGCTTGCCGAAAATCATCGTGTCCATTTTCACATCGGACACATCCACCAAAACACGATTGAGGAGCTTCAGGTCTTCAAAGGCGCGGCGATTATTGCCAAGCGCCACCATGTCTTCCGTGCCTTTGTCGACATATTCAAAGACACCTTTGGGCAGACGGCGACGCGCTACGTCACGCAGATCCGCTATATTGTAGCACCCGTCCAGACGACCCATGACCCCTCCCCTCGCGCAGGTTTTGCTCCCGCATCGTATCAGGCGCGATTTTAGAGGGGGCCGACCTCAAGGCAAATGCGTCTATTAAACAAAATAATAATGTAATTTAAATTATTTCACATGCTAAAAAGAAAAATGCTAGAAGGGGCTATCTGGTTCCTTTGACGGAGATATTTCATGCGCTTCCTCCCCGCTCTGGCTGCAGCCGGTCTTTCGGCAAGCCTGTTCGCTGCGCCTGCTGCCGCCCAGCAACAAGTCCGCGTCGGCATCATCCCTGTGCTCGGCACAGCACCCGTGCTCGTGCTCGACAAGGAAGGCTGGGCCAAGCAGGCCGGCCTCGATCTGAAATTCACGACATTCGAATCCGGCCCCTTGATGATTCAGGCGCTCGCCTCCGGCACGATTGATGTTTATGTCGCAGGCGTTGCGCCGCTTGGCGTCGCACGCTCCAAAGGCATTGATGTCACCGTTGTTGCAGCAACAGCGGTTGAAGAAATGACGGTGGCCGCCGGCGCCAAACTCGCGCCTTTCTTCAAAGAAGGTGTGAAGCCGGCGCAAGCTTTGAAAGAATTCCGCGCGCAGACGGGCAAAGCCGCACGTCTCGCCACACAGCCTCCGGGCTCTGTGCCCCACACCACACTTGTCCATTGGCTCGAGCAAGTGACAAAGGCTGACAAAGCCGATTACGAAATCGTGCCGATGGGCATTGATGCCACGCAAAATGCTTTGCTCTCGGGCGCCGTTGATGGCGCAACCATTCGCGAACCCACCGACACGATTGTGCAACAACGCGACAAGCGCATCAAAATTGTTGCACTCGGCGGCGAGATGTTCCCCGATCAGCCCGGCACTGTGCTCGCCGTCTCCGGCGAGTTTTTGAAGAAGAATCCGGCCGGCGTGCAGGCGCTCGTCGACGGCACGGTGAAAGCTGTTGATCTCATCGCCAAAGACCCGAAGCGCGTCGCGCCTGCCATTGAAGCTGTGCTTGGCAAAGGCCTGATCGATACGGATACGATTGTGGCTGCGCTCAAGTCGCCCGCGTCAAAATTCACTGCCAACCCGCTGCAGATTGTGGACGCAACCAAGAAGATGCAGGCCTATCAGGTCTCCATCGGCACGCTCGACAAGGATGTGCCGCTTGATGGTCTCTTCGATGCCTCCTTCCACAAGAAGGCAACGGCCAAATAAGATTGACATGCGCACGGGCAAGCGTGACAGCTTGCCCGTGTTTTTCTTTTGAAAGCATCCGCCTTTGAGCCTTCGTCCCACATTTTATGCCGCGCTCGGTCTCGTCATCTTCCTTTTGATCTGGGAAGCCGTGCCGGGCTTTGGCCTCATCCAATCCAACCTGCTGCCGCCACCGAGCGCTTTGCCAAAAGCCTTCATGCGCGAATTCAACAGCGGGCTGTGGGCGAAATATGTTGCGCTCAGTTTGAACCACTACATTCTGGGCTTCCTCGTCGGTGCAGGCCTTGGCACGGCGCTTGGCGTTGCCACCGGCATGTCGAAGAAACTTGAATGGGCACTGGCCTGGGTGGTGCGCCTGCTGCGACCCATTCCCAATTTGGCTTGGGCTCCTTTTGCAATCATCTGGTTTGGTGTCGATCAGGCGAATGCTGTCTTCATCATTTCCATTGGCGTGTTCTGGATTGCCTTCTTTGCAGCTCTCGGCGCCGTGCATGGCGTTGATCGCGATCTCATCGAAGTTGCCAATGCTTTCGGCTTTCGCTCGGCGGGCGAGCGCCTTGTCAAAGTTGTCGTGCCGGCGGCGACACCGGGCATTCTGATCGGCCTGCGCACGGCCCTCGGGCAAGCGTGGATGGCGGTGGTGGCAGCAGAATTATCTGGCGTGAGCGGATTGGGAAGCCGCATGATGCAGGCTTCATCCTTGCTCGCGACCGATATTGTTGTCGTTTACATGCTCACCATGGCCGCGCTTTACGGCATTATGGATGCAGGCTTTATCGCCATGCAAAACCGCTTGCTGAAGTGGAAGCCCTGAACATGAAGCCGATCATTCACATCAGCGGGCTTGGCCTGTCTTTCGAGCAAGACGGACGCCGCACGGAAGTGTTGCGCGCTCTGGATCTGGATATTCATGCGGGCGAATTTGTTGCCATTGTCGGCGCCTCGGGCGTCGGCAAATCGACGCTGCTGCGCGTGTTGATGGATTTGGCCCAACCAACCAGCGGGACGGTCGAGATCAATCCTGATCCCAATGCCGAGCGGCCCATGGCCATGGTGTTTCAAGATGCCCGTCTGCTGCCGTGGCGGCGTGTGCTTGCAAACATCATGTTTGGCTTGGAAAAGACCGACCTGCCGAAGCCGGAACGCATGGCGCGCGCACGCGCCGCTTTGAAACTCGTGGGCCTTGCCGATCTTGAAACACGCTGGCCCTATCAATTGTCCGGCGGTCAGCGCCAGCGCATTGCGCTTGCGCGCGCGCTCGCCGTGCGCCCCTCCATCCTGCTGATGGATGAACCCTTCTCGGCGCTTGATGTCGCCACACGCGAAAATCTGCAGGATGAATTGATCCGCATCCGCGCCGAGACCGGCCGCACGATTCTTTTCGTCACGCATGACATTGACGAAGCGGTCTATCTGGCCGACCGCGTGGTGGCGCTTGGCGGCAAGCCGGGCGAAGTG
>CAWUNF010000187.1:0-3922 GCA_963923195.1 uncultured Hyphomicrobiales bacterium
CGGCACAGCGCTGGCCACAAGATGCGCGCAAGATTGAGGGCATTGCCTTCCGCGAACCCGCCGAGAATGGCGAATTGAAAATCGTTGCGACCAAAGCCGCGCCGACGATCAAAGATCTCGATTCGATCACGCCTGATTGGGGCATATTGGAATGGGACAAATATAAATATATTCCGCTTAATTGCCGCGTTGCGATTCCGAATATGGCGCGCGGTTGCCCCTTCACCTGCTCCTTCTGTTCGCAATGGAAATTCTGGCGCGATTATCGCTATCGCGATCCGGTGAAAGTGGTCGATGAGATTCAAATGCTCGTCGAAAAGCATCAAGTTGGCTTTTTCATTCTCGCCGATGAAGAACCCACCATCAATCGCAAGAAATTCGTCGCCTTTTGCGAAGAACTGATTGCGCGCGGTCTGCCGGACAAAGTGCAATGGGGCATTAACACGCGCGTCACAGATATTTTGCGCGATGAAGAATTGCTGCCGCTCTATCGCAAATCAGGACTGATCCATGTCTCGCTTGGCACGGAAGCGGCCGCGCAATTGAAACTGGATCTCTTCAACAAAGAAACAAAAGTGGCCGATAATAAGCGCGCCATCGAATTGCTGCGCAAAAATGGCATTGTCGTTGAGGCACAATTCATTGTGGGCCTTGAAAATGAAACGGCTGAGACGCTGGAAGAGACCTATCGCATGGCGCAAGATTGGAAGCCTGATCTTGCCAATTGGTCCATGTATACGCCTTGGCCTTTCTCCGCCCTCTTCCAAGAGATGAGCGATAAGGTCGAGGTCTTCGATTTTGAGAAATATAATTTCGTAACGCCGATCATCAAGCCAGAAGCAATGGACCGGGCTGAATTGCTCGACCGCGTGATGAATAATTATCGTCGTTTCTATATGCAAAAAGCCTTCTTCTCTTATCCTTGGGCCGGCACAGGCCAGAGACGGCGCTATTTGCTGGGTTGCCTCAAGGCCTTTTTGAAATCTGGCTTTGAGCGCAAATTTTATGATCTCGGTCGCGTGGGTTATTGGGGCCCGCAATCGAAGAAGAAAGTCGATTTCCATTTTGATCGCACACGCACCATCGCACCCGCGCAAATGGATGATTGGAAAGCGGCGGCTGAAAATTCGCGCAAGGCCAAACGGCGCGAAGCGGCGCTGGCCTGTGGCGGTGGCACCAAGCAAATGGCAGAGGCAGATGCGCCGTGACCCATCACGCGCGCATCGGCCCCAATGCCGTCTTGCAATTGGCGGCGAGCTTTGACGCGCAAGCGCCAGAGCTAAAGCGCACCATTTTTACGCATGCCCATGTCGGCCATTGGCTCGATACGCCACCCCATGACATGGTGGATGAAATGGCCGTCGCGCGCCTCCACCAAACCGTGCGCGCTGAATTGCCGGAAGCGGAGGCGCAAAAAATACTGACGGAAGCTGGCGCCCGCACCGCCGCTTATATTTTTGAAAATCGCATCCCTCGCCTCTTGCGCATTCTGCTGCCGCTATTGCCAACAGCTTTCTCGGCGCGGCTGCTGTTGAAAGCCATCACGCGCCATGCCTGGACCTTTGCCGGAAGCGGAGATTTTTCTGGCCGCGCGCGTGCGGGCATTGTGGTTGAATTGCGGGATAATCCCTTGTGCCGGGGCGAATATCAGGCCCATCCCGTTTGCCATTGGCATGCGGCGGTTTTCACAGGCCTCTTCGCCCGTCTCGTTCATCCACACACGCGCACTCTCGAAGTCTCCTGCTGCGCTGCGGGAGATGACGCCTGCCGTTTCGTGATCGACTGGCCGCACGGCCAAACATGGATTCAGATCAAAGCGCGCCTGCGCCCAAAGCTGTCATTCTTGTCCCACGACCCCAGTGGCAAGATTGTTTCAAAGGACCAAAGCCTTGCGCCCTGACCTGTCACGCCCGCGCCACGGCGCCGATTCCGCCCTGCTCGCTCTCTACGCGCGCCGCGCCGTGCCGCGCTATACGAGCTATCCCACCGCGCCACATTTCGAGAAAGATTTTCCTGAAGAGATTTATCGCAAGTGGCTTGCCGCCTTGCCTGCGCAAGAAGCCATTTCGCTTTACGTCCACATCCCTTTCTGCAAGCAAATGTGCTGGTATTGCGGCTGCAATATGAAACTCATCGCGCGCTATCAGCCGGTGCGCTCTTATATTGATAATCTCTGCGCTGAAATTGATCTGGCCGCCGCGCATATGCCAGCCCGCATGAAAGTGGCACATTTGCATTTTGGGGGCGGCACACCAACCGCCATTCACCCCGATGATTTGGAAAAAATCATCCGCAAAATTGAAGAGCATTTCACTTTCACGCCGGATGCTGAACGCGCCATCGAAACCGATCCGCGCACGATCACAGATGAGATGATCGCGCGCATTGGCGCACTTGGCTTTACCCGTGCAAGCCTTGGCGTGCAGGAGTTCGATCCCACTGTACAGGCTGCCATCAATCGCATTCAGCCAGCAGCCCTCGTGCAAAAGACCACAGAAAAACTGCGCGCTGTCGGCGTGCAGGGGATTAATTATGATTTGATCTATGGCCTGCCACAGCAGACGGAAGTGGCGCTCTGCAAGACCGTGCAAGAATGTATTGCCATGAAGCCCGATCGCATCGTGCTCTTTGGCTATGCGCATGTGCCGTGGATGGCGAAAAACCAACGCATGATTGATGAAGCCGCACTCCCCGGTGCAGAAGAGCGCGCCTCACAGGCCCGCTCCTCAGCACAAGCTCTCATAGATGGCGGCTATGAGCCCATCGGCATCGACCATTTTGCTTTGCCCGGTGACACGCTGACCAAAGCCATGAACGCGGGAAAACTGCATCGCAATTTTCAAGGCTATACGGATGATGATGCGCGCGCTTTGATCGGCTTTGGCGCCACCGCCATTGGCCGCACGCCCTTTGGCTATATGCAGAACCAGTCGGAAACGGGCGCTTGGGCGCGCGCCATTGAAGCGGGGCGCTTACCCGTGGCCAAAGGCTTGACGCTGAGCGTCGATGATTGCCTACGCGCTTATGTGATTGAGCGCATCATGTGTGATGGCGCGATTGATCTGGAAGTGGCGGGTGGTTTTTTTGATGCGGAACCCGATTGGTATGAGCCCGAAGTCGAGCAGCTCGATATTCTGGCACGCGACGGGCTGATCACACGCGAGGGCGCTAAAATCACGCTGACCCCTGCAGGGGCGGGCCTCGCCCGCATTGTGGCATCCACTTTTGACAGCTATTTCCGCCACGACCGCGCCCGCCATTCCGTGGCGGTCTAAAGTTTCACTTTCCATCCCCTTGCCTGACGGCTTAGCCTCAGCTCGTTCAAGGGGAGGAATCAATGCCCAAACATATGCGCGCTTTTTTCGGCGCCGCACTACTTGCTGCATCCATTGCTAGCAGCGCATCTGCGGAAGGTCTGCCCACCATTGCCGCCAAACGCTCTGCGTTTTTCGTCGGCGGCGCCTATTCAGGTGAAGCCGGCAAGGAGATCATGCGCGGGCAAATGTATGTCGAATATCTGGCGCCCAAAAAGATCACGCAGAAATATCCGCTCATCCTCGTCCACGGCGCGGCGCAGACCGCGATCAATTGGATGAACACGCCCGATGGCCGTAAAGGCTGGGCCGAATTTTTCTTAGAAAAGGGCTATGCCATTTATATGGTCGACCAACCTGCGCGTGGTCGCTCGGCTTGGCATCCTAATATTGATGGCGCTTTGCGTACTTTCACCGCGCAGACGATTGAACGCCAATTCACCGCGCCCGAATTTTACAAAGGCTGGCCGCAAGCTGAGAAACATACGCAATGGCCGGGATCTGGCGAGAAGAAGGGGCGCATGGGCGATCCGATCTTCGATCATTTCTTTGCCTCTCAGGTACAATCGCTGGCCAGCGACATTGAAACGCAAGAGCGCATGATGGCA
>CAWUNF010000188.1:0-3886 GCA_963923195.1 uncultured Hyphomicrobiales bacterium
CCGAACGCGGGGGAATATTATAGATGAAGATCGGAATGCCGATCGCATCATTGATTGCCTTGAAATGCTGATACATGCCCTCTTGTGTCGGCTTATTATAATAAGGCGTCACAACGAGCACGGCATCAGCGCCTGCCTTTTCAGCATGTTTGGCAAGATCAATCGCTTCAGCCGTATTATTGGAGCCAGCCCCAGCGATGACCGCCGCGCGGCCTTTGGCTTCTTGAATGCAGAGTTCCACCACACGATGATGCTCAGCATGTGACAAAGTCGGGCTTTCGCCTGTTGTGCCCACGGGGATGAGGCCCTTAGTGCCCTCAGAAATCTGCCAAGAGACGAGCGAGCGGAAGGCCTCCTCATCGATCCGGCCATCGCGGAAGGGCGTCACAAGGGCGGTCATGGAACCCTGGAAGCGGGCAGAAGCGGACATGAGTAATAGATCCCTCAAACAAACATGAGCCGCCGGATCGGCGACGCATTTTGATCCACCTTAGGCAGATCTGATAAAAGTCGGCTTCAGAGATAGCCTCTGGCATGGGGCGAGAAAAGGGCCGAGCCTCATGATTTACACTTCATCAACCCCGTTCACGCAGGGTTAGGGGGTTGTGGGGCGCCCGAAAGGACTGGAAGGATGCCAATTTTGCGCAAATCCCTCCTTTTGACTGGTGGGCTCGCTGCGCTCAGCCTTGCCGCCCTACCCTTGCTGCATGCACCCCAAGCGCCAGATTCGCCCCCGCCACCCGCGCCTCAGCTTGCCAATCGGCTTGAGAGCGTGCCGCCCGCAGCACCGGAAGCCTCACCCCCCATCAACCCCCTTGCCTATGCCCCGTCACGCTCGCTGCACGAGGGGCTTGCGCCTTTGCCAGCGCCAGCACCTATGGTGGAACCAGCCTTTCGCGCCGCCCTTGCCGCTTATGCGCAAAATGATCTCACCAAAGGTGATGAAGAAGCCGCACGTGTGAGTGATGCCCATGCCAAACGCGCTTTAGATTGGGTCGCGCTGCAAAAAGATCGCGGGGCCGCCTCGCTCCCCCGTCTCATGGCTTTTCTCAATGCCAATCCCGATTGGGCCGCGCGCGCGACATTAGAGCGACGTGTTGAGGATTTGCTATTTTGGGATCGCGGACGCACACAAGTTGCAGCTCTTTGGTTTGCAAAACGCGCACCGCAAACAGCCACAGGCCGCTTAACACTCGCGCGCATAGAGCTGTCACAAGGCAAAGCGAGCGCCGCGCAAGCGCGCATCCGTGCCATCTGGCGCCAAGATGATTTCAGCAGCGCCGTGGAAGCGCAGGTGCTTAAAGATTTTGCCGACCAAATTTCGCCAGAAGATCATCAAGCGCGCGCGATACGACTAGCTTATACGGGCAAAGCCAGCGCCTTGCGCCCAGCAGCTCTCGCGGGTGAGGATGTGAATGCGCTCATCAAAGCGCGTTTGGCTGTGGTGAATGAAAGCGCGTCTGACGCATTGATGCAGGCCGTGCCAGAGGCTTTGCGCAACCATCCGCTTTATCTTCTGAGTGAAGCCCAGCGCCTGCGCCGCAAGGGTGAATGGGATGCTGCTGCAAAGATTCTGCAATCCGCACCCCGCGAGCGCGCCGCACTTGTCGATCCCGATGAATGGTGGATAGAGCGGCGCCTGCTCGCGCGCAAACTCCTTGATGCCAATAGGCCTGATCTCGCCTATCAGCTCGCAGCCGATCATAGTGCTGTGGGCCGCGAGCAATATATTGAAGCAGAATTTCATGCAGGCTGGATTGCTCTGCGCTTTTTGAAAGAGCCTGACAAAGCCATGCCGCATTTTACACGCGCGGCGGAGCGTGCGGAAACGCCAATCTCCCGTGCGCGCGCGGCCTATTGGCAAGGTCGCGCGGCCGAGGCGCGAAAAGCGCGCAATGAAGCGCGACATTTCTACCAACGTGCTGCGCAGGAGCGCACAGTCTATTATGGCCAATTGGCGCGCGAAAAATTAGGCCTGAGCCATGAGCCTTTGCAAAAAGGCCCGGAGCCCGCCAAGGCTGATGCACGCATTCATGCAACATTGGCTGCCGAAAAACTTTATGAGGCAGGCGAAAGAGAATTCGCCCATACACTCCTCACAGAAACCATGCGCGCCACACAAGAGGGCGCGCAATTGGCAGCATTGGCTGATCTTGCCATGCGCTATGGCGATGCACGCGCCAGCACAGCCATTGGCAAACAGGCTTTGCAACGCGGCCTTGCCTTAGAATTAGCCGCTTTCCCACTCTCCGGCATTCCCGCTTTTGCGCCTGCCGCTGAGAGTGCACCATTGGCTCTGGTCCATGCCATTGCCCGACAAGAGAGCATGTTCCATCCCCGCGCCTTGTCCTCTGCTGGCGCGAAAGGCCTGATGCAAATGATTGATGGCACAGCGCAGCGCACGGCCAAACAAATTGGCGTACCCTTCGACAAGAATAAAATGCTCGATGAGCCTGCTTATAATGCCTTGCTGGGCGCTGCCCATCTGGGCCAATTGCTGAATGATTATCGTGGCTCCCATATTCTGACCTTTGTCGCTTACAATGCAGGACCGCGGCGGGCGAAAGAATGGATTGCAGCTTATGGCGACCCGCGCGAGCCCGGCATTGACCCGGTGGATTGGGTGGAGCGCATCCCCTTTGCGGAAACCCGGAATTACGTTCAGCGCGTGATGGAAAATCTCGAAATCTATGCGCGGCTGATGAACACGCCCGACAAAACCCGACTTCAGGCTGAATTGCGCACGGCTGAGCAAAAGCTCTAAACTCACGCCATGAGCCAGACCCATATCACCTCGCGCTTTCACACATCCGCAGATGGCCTCACACTTCATCTGCGTGATTATAAGCCGGCACACACCACGCGCCTGCCCGTCATTTGCTTGCCAGGTCTTGCGCGCACGGCGGATGATTTTGATCTTGTCGCGCGCGCTCTAGCCAATGACCGAAATGGCGCAGCGCGTCGTGTGATTGCGATTGATTATCGTGGACGTGGTCTTTCAGATCGCGACCCTGACCCCAAAAAATATGATCTTGCTGTTGAGAGCGCTGACATTCAGATGATGCTCGCCAAAGAGCAGATTGAAAAAGCGATTTTTCTGGGCACATCGCGCGGTGGCATTCATACGATGTTGCTGGCGGCCTTTCGGCCAGAATTGATCGCTGGTGCTATTCTCAATGATATTGGGCCTGTGTTGGAGCCAGCCGGTCTCATCCGCATCAAAGGCTATGTTGGCAAATTACCAAGCCCCCAAAATTGGGATGAAGCGGTTGCACTTTTTAAACACGTGTCGGGCGCGCAATTTACGGGCCTCAGTGAGGCGGACTGGCACGCCTATGCACGGCTCACGCTTGAAGAAAAAAATGGCCAGTTAGTGGCCCGTTATGATGCCGCCTTGGCGCGCGCGCTGGATGCTTACGATCCGTCACAACCCATGCCAGATCTCTGGGCGCAATATGAAGCACTGGCTGGTGTGCCTGTGATGGCGATTCGAGGCGAAAATTCCGATTTGCTCTCGCCAGAGGTGTTTCAAGCCATGTTGGCTCGCCATCCACGTGCGACGGGCCTGACCGTGCCGGGGCAAGGTCATGCGCCCCTGCTCTTAGATGAGCCCACAATTGCAAGGATTGGTGCTTTTCTCGCCGCCATTCCCGCCTGAAAGAGGCCCGAAAGCTTGCCAATTCAGCCCACCTCGGGCATAGAGGCGCCCGGCCCTCTGGGGCTCGCGGAGACGTGGCCGAGAGGCTGAAGGCAACGGTTTGCTAAATCGTCATAGGGGAAACTCTATCGTGGGTTCGAATCCCACCGTCTCCGCCAGATCACAATTCTATTTCTTCTTCTCCGCCTCCTGCATGGTGATGCGCACCATTTCGATGGTTTTTTCATC
>CAWUNF010000189.1:0-3881 GCA_963923195.1 uncultured Hyphomicrobiales bacterium
ACAAGGAGTATCGTCGGCAGCGTCAGATGTGTATAAGAGACAGGCGTGATGATATTTTGCTTGGTGTGGCGACAGGCAAATCAGTGAAGGGCGTCCATCATATGTTTGATGAACATGGCTGGCACCAGCATTTTGTCACGGTGCAAACCTCTGATCATCATCCCTCAAAGCCTGATCCATCCATGATCCTGAGCGCTTTGCGCGAGACGGGCGTGGCTCCCCAAGATACGGTGATGATTGGTGACACGGGCTTTGATATGGAAATGGGGCGCGCGGCTCAGGTGCGCCGCATAGGTGTCACGTGGGGTTATCATGATCATGCGCGCTTGGTGGAAAGTGGCGCTGAACATTTGGTCCATTCCTTTGATGAATTGATGGCGCTCTTGGCCTCTGGCCGTTGTTGGAATTAAACTCATGTCCATGCGCGAAGACCTGTCCAAAGATCTGCTGCCAGTTCATGGCGAAGAGATTGATCCCGTCGAAATGGCGCGGCGTGATTTGAAAAAGGCGCTGCCGAAGCGCTTTTACGCCCAAGCGCATTTTGAAGCGCGTGACGGAGCTTATGTTTTGCTGCTGGATGGGCGTCCCGCACAAACACCAGGTCGCAATCGCATTGCGCTGCCAACGCAAGCTGCGGCACAATTGGTTGCCGATGAATGGCAGGCACAAGCAGATCAGATTGATCCTGCGACAATGCCCATCACGCGCATCGTCAATTCCGCCATTGATGGCGTGGCGCGCGAAATGGATGCCGTGCGCGCGGAGATTGCCAAATATGCAGGCTCGGATCTCATCTGTTACCGCGCCTCTGATCCTGAGGCTCTGGTGGCGGCGCAAGCGCAAGCTTGGGATCCTGTCCTTGCCTTTATCCGCGATACTTTTGGCGCGCGTTTTGTTTTGGCAGAAGGCGTGATGTTTGCTGAGCAGCCTGATCACGCGCTTGCAGCTCTGCGCAAAGCCATTGATGCATTTGACAGTGAATTACCGCTTGCCGCTTTACATGTGATGACAACGCTCACGGGCTCTGCGCTGATTGCTCTGGCTTTGGTTCATGGGCATTTTGATTTGGATGGGGCATGGGAAGCAGCTCATGCCGATGAAGATTATCAAATGCGCATTTGGGGTGCCGATGCGGAAGCTTTGGCGCGGCGCGAAAAGCGTTGGGCTGAAATGAAAGCCGCGCATGATTTGTTCCAAGCGTCCAAAAGCTCACGCTAGGACAAGCGTTTCTGTCTTTACGTCACGCAAACTATTTGTGATTTGGTGGCGATTGACTGCGAAAAATTTATCTTTGTGCAATTTTTGAGCGCAATACTTCTCCGCATTGCTTTTTCTTTTTCTTTGCGGATTTCCCATGCGCTCGATTTCCATCACGCGGAAAATGACCATTGCGGCTTTGGCCGTTCTTTTCCTTGTTGTCACCTCGTCAGGGGCGGGCATGTGGGTCGCCGTCAAGCTCTCCGGCGGTCTTGATCGGGCTATGTCCTCTGCACGTGTGTTGCGCACCCATATGGGCGCCGACATGATGCATGATGCTTTGCGTGCCGATGTCTATGCTGCTTTGCTGGCGCATGATCCTGATATGGGCATTTCATTAGAAGATGTTGAAAAAGATTTTCGTGAGCATCGCGCAGAATTTGAAAAGCAGATTTTAGACAATGAAAATGCGGATGTGTCGGAAGAGACGCGCCTCCTTTTTTCGAAAGTGCGCATTCCTTTGAAAGAATATATCCGCGAAGCGGGGGATATTATTAAAACGGCCGGGACGGATCGTGAGGCCGCCAAAGATAAAATGGGTCGCTTTGGCGAATTGTTCAAAGAGCTCGAAGAGGCAATGGAAAAAGTCTCTGAATCTGTCTCAGAGGCAGATCAGGCTGATGCCAATGCGGCCAAGGCCAATGCTGGTCTGGCGCGCTATCTGATGGCGGCATTAACGGTTCTGGGCATGGTCTTTGCGGGGGCGCTGATCATTTTCGCGCAAAAATCGATTGTCATGCCGCTCACCATGATCACCCGCGCTTTAGATCGTCTGGCAAGTGGCGATCTTAAAACTGAAGTGCCAGCCGTTAAAAGCGAAGATGAGATTGGCCGCATGGCCCGCGCGCTGAATGTGTTTAAAGATGAAATGCTGGGGCGCCAATCTGAAGTGGAAGCGCGCAAAGCGCGTGATCAAGCGGATGCGGAACGTGCGCGGCATGAATCCATTTTGCGTGCGCAAGAAGAACAGCGTCGTGATGTGGTTGCAGCTCTGGCTGATGCTTTGTCGCGGGTGGCGCGGGGAAATCTCGCCGCGCGCATCCATGATCATTTTCCAGAAGAATATCGTCAGTTGAAAGATGATTTTAACGCCGCCATTGCGAGCCTTGAAGAAGTTATGGTGGTGATTGCGCGCGCGGCAGATGCAACACGCAATGGCACGGGTGAGATTTCATCTTCAGCGGATGAATTGGCGCAGCGCACCTCCTCGCAAGCAGCAAGCTTGGAGCAGATGGTTGCGGCTTTGCAGGAAATGACGGGGGCTTTTAAACGCACCGCCACAGATGCTGCCCATGCACGCCAATCTGTGACCGATGTGCGTGTGGATGCCGAAGGCAGTGGCGATGTGGTGAAGCGCGCGGTGGAAGCAATGGGCGCGATCCACAATTCAGCTTTGGAAGTGTCGAAAATCATCGGTGTGATTGATGAGATCGCATTTCAAACGTCGCTGCTCGCACTCAATGCGGGTGTTGAAGCTGCACGTGCGGGTGATGCAGGCAAGGGCTTTGCCGTGGTTGCGCAAGAAGTGCGCGCGTTGGCCAGCCGCTCTGCAGAATCGGCGAAGGAAATTAAAGGGCTCATTTCAGCTTCAACCACACAGGTCGATCTGGGTGTGACCTTAGTGGCGGAAACAGGCGAGGCTTTGTCGCGCATGGCAGGCCGCGTTGGGCAGATCGATACGCTTGTGTCGGAAATGGCATCTTCCGCGCTCGAACAATCGCACCGCCTGTCGGAGATCAATTCCTCTGCCAATGCGATTGATCAGGCGACGCGCCAAAATGCGGCAATGGTGGAAGAAATGACAGAAGTCGGCCGCAATCTCGCAGTGGAAGCACGCGAATTGGCCGAACTCGTTGGCCGCTTTGAAGTGAGCGATGCCCGTGCGCAGGAATGGCGCATGGCGGGGTGAGTTTTATGGATTGCCGCGTCGCCTGCGGCTCCTCGCAATGACGAGGGAGAGGCAGCGCGTTCCGGCTCCGTCATTGCAAGGAGGGCTTTAGCCCGACGTGGCAATCCAGAACGACATAAAGCGGGGGAGCTCATCCCCAACCCCCTCCCTCCGTCGAATAGGTGCGCCGCATTGCACCATGCTAGATCTTGGTCTCGCATTCACCCATTTGCCGGTGCTCGGGGCCAAAAATGAAGCATGTCCTAGAAATTCTTGAAAAACGCCGCGCTGAGGCTGCTCTGGGTGGGGGTCAGGCCCGCATCGATTCCCAGCATAAAAAGGGCAAGCTGACGGCCCGTGAGCGCATCGAGCTGCTGCTCGATCACGGCTCTTTCGAGGAATATGACACGTTTGTGCAGCACCGCTGCGCCGATTTCGGCATGGATGGCGCCCAGAAAACGCCGGGCGATGGCGTCGTCACCGGCTGGGGCACGGTCAATGGCCGCATGGTCTATGTCTTCGCCAAAGACTTCACCGTCTTCGGTGGCTCGCTGTCAGAAACGCATGCCGCCAAAATCACCAAGCTGCAGGATATGGCGCTGAAGAATGGCGCGCCGATCATCGGCCTGTTTGATGCCGGTGGCGCGCGCATTCAAGAAGGTGTCGCAGCGCTCGGTGGCTATGGCGAAGTGTTCCAGCGCAATGTGATTGCCTCTGGTGTCATTCCGCAGATTTC
>CAWUNF010000190.1:0-3858 GCA_963923195.1 uncultured Hyphomicrobiales bacterium
CCAGAAAAGAGAATGGGCGGCGATTAACATGCGGGGCGCAGAGGGGAAAGGCCGCTGACCTGCCATCCACGGCGCAGACGCATTATAGGTATATCTTCCTGATTTCTGGAGCGTTTGGGTCAGAGACGCTCGAGCGTCCAGATCAGAGCGGGCGTTTCGCGCACTTTCGCGCTAACAACGAGCTGATCTGTTTGGCGCGGGCCTTCGCGGCCCCCTAAAAAAATGCTCTCTTCCACCGCAATGGGCAGACCGCTTGCGCGGAACAGGAATTGTCCATCATCTGGCAAAGTGAGACAGGCGGCAGCGCCCCCTTCCCTCAATTCCACCCGCACGCTTGGATGAAGATGAAAGCGCAGAGCATAGTCAGCCTGCCCCGCACCCGGCACACGGCGCTCTGTTGCAATGAGCTTATCTTCGCCCTCGCAACGCAGACCATCAGACGACATGGTGATGCGCCGATCATGCAACAGGCCGAAGGCGCGATCATAACCATTATGTCGCGCTTCAATTTCCATCGCATGATCATCTTGTGCTCGGCGCGCACGCACTTCTGTCGGACCCGCAATCACTTGTCCTGCGACAAAGCGATCAAGCCCAGCACCTGTTGCAAAGCGCGCTGACGAGCGATCACCCACAATCAAAGCCGTATGCGCGGCTGTTGCGCGCGCCGCTTCGCGCAAATCAGGACGCGGATAAAAAGGCACACCGCAATTGACGAAAAGGCGATGCCCATTATGCGACATTTCAAAAGAAAGCGTGCCCGCATGGGCCTCACGCGAGAAACGTGCAGGCGGGGGTGCGCCGCAATCCATAATGATGATCGTCTCGCCTGCCTCAAGCCGCTCATAGCCAGAATGGGGCGCATGGGCGAGGGGTGCGGCGCGCGCATCATCATAGGCCAGCACAGTGGCAACTGCATGAGCCGCCGTCGGCCCCATGCCATTGAACAAAGCCATTGACCCATCGCCATGACGGAAAAGGCGCAGCATGGGCATCATGCGATCTATCGCATTGAGCAGCATTTGCGGTGCGCTTGTGCCGCGCGCCGCATAGGCCTGTCGCAGAGGCAAAAGATCGAGCAAGAGATCGACCAATACTTGCGGATTGCGACTCATATGCCCGCCATCTGCTAATATTTGCGCTTTCAATTCATCAATCAGCAATTTGGTGCCGCGTTTGGCAACGAGATTCATGCCTTGCGCACAAAGGCCCAATTCAGCAATGGCAATGGAGCAGGTCAGACGCGCTTCGCCTTCCAAACCATCATTCAAACAGCGCTGCAAATATTTGGAATGAACACCCAAAGCGCGCATGAAGCGGCGATAGAAATCGCGATCCGCGCCATCAAGAATGAGTGGCGATTGCGACAAGAAAGCCAGCAAGCGCCGCGCGGCAACATCGGCCTGCCAATCGGCTGTTTGTGCAGGCTTGCCACGTTGGTGAATCCAATCACCCACCAATGCCCGCGCATTGGCGCGCGCGAGCGCACTATCTGCCGCACGCAAATGGCGCAACCACGTGAAAGAGGTCAGGCCCGTGAACCAAGCCTCAGAGGGCGGCGTGATTTCAAAGGGCGATTGGCCATGCGTATTGACGCTTTTGCCCGCGAAAACGAAATAGCCCGCGTAAATATCAGACGCGATGGTCGGATCCGTCGTGCGAATATCTTGTGGCGCGATCAGCAAACGATCGGGCGTCTGCGCACCAAAGCCCGTGATGAGACGCAAGGGCATGCGCAAGAGCCGCAGACCGAAGGCCGCCCCACGCTCTGCAATCAGACGCGTGACCAAAAGACGATCAGCCATGCTCGAGGGCCCAGACGACACAAATCCTCCAAGGAGCGGGGTGTCATGCCCAACACATGACACACAAACGGACGACAGCATTAAGCAAAGCAACCCTTAACGGGTCATTGATATTTTTAGCTTTTCTCAGTTTTGCCTAGCTTTTCACCAGACGGGCCGCGAAGAAACCATCAAGCCCCGACAGGCGCGCATCATCTTGCGGCAGGTGGCAGGGCAAAGTGCGCAACTCCCCTTGCCCATTGAGACATTCGGCAAGGCCCCCGATTTCATCCGCCAGAATGGGCGCGCGACGCATATCCGGATGACGACGCAAAAAGGCTTCGATCTGCATCTCGCCTTCTTCAGGCTCGAGCGAACAGGTGCAATAGACCAGACGCCCACCGCTTTTGAGCAATTTGGCCGCACGGTCCAGCATTTTCGCCTGCACGCCTGCAAGGGCTGCGAGATCGCTTGGCTTTTTCGTCCAAGCCACATCGGGATGACGGCGGATTGTGCCCGTCGCCGAGCAAGGCGCATCGAGCAGAATGGCATCAAAAGGCTCAGCCTCGAAGGCGAGCGCATCACCAACGCGAATTTCAGCAGACAGATTGAGACGTGCGAGATTAGCGGTGAGGCGTTTTAATCGCTCGGCAGAGCGATCGAGCGCCACAACATGTGCGCCTGTTTGGGCAAGCTGTGCGGTCTTACCACCGGGTGCCGCACAAAGATCTGCAACGCGCTCGCCATGTTTCACGTGCAGCAAGCGAGCTGGCAAAGCGGCGGCGGCATCTTGCACCCACCATTGACCATCCTCATAACCGGGCAGTTCTTCAATCGGTGCGTGAGATGACAGACGCAAAGCGCCTGTGCTCAAAAAAGTCCCGTCTGGCAGGGACTTTTGATCAGCCCCCTCTTTCACAGTGAGATCAAGTGTTGGCTCTTGGCGATGCGCGCGCACAATGGCGGCAGCCACATCCTCGCCATAGGCTTTGCGCCAACGGGCCGCCAGCCATTGCGGCGTATCTGCAAAAGGATCGGCCGGATTTGTCCACATCTCCCGCTGGCGCGCAATATTGCGCAAGACAGCATTGACGAGACCCGCGAAAGCCGCATTGCGCGGCTGATGGCGTGTCGCGCGCACTGCCAAATCGACCGCCGCATGATCAGGCACATCCATATAAAGAATTTGCGCGGCACCAATCAGCAGCGTCCATTCCAAATCTTGCGCTTTGCGCGGCAGGCCTTTTTCCAACATGGCCGCGAGCGCCAAACGCAAAGAGCCCAAATGGCGTAAAGCCGCCAAAACAATGGAGCGCACCAAAGCGCGGTCGCGCCCATCCAAGCCTTGCAGAGCTTGCGGGCCAGCACCGGGCGCAAAACGCTCATCAAGCCCCTGCGCCTTGCCAGCCACTTCCGCTAAAATCGCCGCAGCAGCGAGGCGCACAGCCAGACCCGGCACCATGTCTGGCGCTGCCTGTCTATTCGCTGGGCCTTTGGGCCGGAAGGCCATGTGATCACTCCTCTTGTCGAGAGCCGCGGTAACATGATCTGACGCCTAGCGCTATGGCGAGGGACACCCTATATGAGCGCCCATGACGGACGAGACCCAAATCCCTGAACCCATTGACGAGGCGCCGAAGAAAGTGCTCTCGCCAGCCGCCCAACGTGCCCTTGCGGAAGCCGACGAACGCCGCCGCAAAGCTGACGCCGAACGCAAAGAATTGGCAAAAGAAATCAACGGTCGCGGCGGTCTTGATCCCGCGCGTTATGGCGATTGGGAAGTCAAAGGCATTATCAGCGATTTCTAAACGCACGTATTGATCACGTGCAATTGCGACAATTTCTGTCCGGTTCGATTGTAGGATCATATTGACAGATTCAGCGAATAGCTGCGTATTTGTGAGATTATGATCCTCTCGCGCGACATTGGTTTTGCAACAGCCCTTGTGCTCACCGCCTGCGTGGCGGGGAGTATCGGCTATTATGCGGGCAGCACGCGCGCGATTGCGCCCCACCAAGATTTAGGCCCCATCGTCTCAACCACACAAACGCGCAGCAACACAGGCTTTGCAGG
>CAWUNF010000191.1:0-3830 GCA_963923195.1 uncultured Hyphomicrobiales bacterium
CAATACGCGTGAAATCGCGAAAGCCGCCAGCAGAGAATTTAATCACTTCTGATTGTGTGACTTCTTCCAAATCTGCTGCCGTACCAACAATATTATAAGCGATTAGATGCGGCACATGGCTTGTAATCGCCAAAACCAGATCATGATGGGCTGGCGTCATCACTTCCACATTGGAGCCAACTTCGGTCCAAAATTGTTGAAGCTTTGTCACCGCTGTCTCAACTGATCCTTCAGGTGGCGTCAAAATGCACCAGCGATCAACAAAGAGTGTCGAAAAGCCCGCATCGGGGCCTGAATATTCCGTGCCTGCCACTGGATGAGCGGGGATGAAATGAACCTTATCTGACAAATGCGGCTGCACCGCCGCCACGACAGAGGCTTTGACAGATCCCACATCTGATAAAATAGCGCCATTGGCGAGATGAGGTGCGATCTGCGCTGCAACATCACCAATGCAGCCAACAGGCGTGCAGAGAATGATCAGGTCAGCGCCTTGCACCGCCGCTTTCGCATCTTGAAAAACCTCATCGGCAATGCCGATCTCACGCACACGTGCGCAAACGGCCTCCGACATATCAGCGGCGACAAGTGTCTTCACCAAATTGCGCTGACGTGCCGCTCGCAAGAGCGAAGAGCCAATCAGACCCACGCCCACAATGACCATGCGCTCAAAAAGTGGGGCGTCCAAAGGCTTGGAAAAGCGATCAGCCACGGCGTGCCTCCGCAACATAATCGCGCAATCCCTCAACAACGAGGCTATTGGCTTCTTCTGTTCCAATGGTGATGCGCAAACAGTCTGGCAAGCCATAAGCCCCGACCGCACGCACAATAATACCGCGCGACGTCAAAAAATTGTCCGCTGCCTGCGCACTCACACCCGTGGATTTATCAAAATGCACCAAAAGAAAATTGGCGACACTGGGTGTGACTTTAAGACCAAGAGCGGAAATCTCTTTGGTCAACCACGGCAGCCATTTTTCATTATGATCAATGGCGCCTTCAACATGGGCGACATCTTCCACAGCCGCAATACCCGCTTCGAGCGCTGCGCCATTCACATTGAAGGGACCGCGAATACGATTGATTGCATCGCAAATCGAGGCGGGCGCATACATCCAACCCAAGCGCAAATTCGCAAGACCAAAGATTTTGGAAAAAGTCCGCGTCATAACGACATTTTCATTCGTCGCGACAAGCTCAATCCCTTCCGCATAATCATTGCGGCGGACATATTCTGCATAAGCTGCATCAAGCACGAGGATCACATGCTTCGGCAAGCCTGCGTGCAAACGCTTCACCTCTTCAAACGGGACATATGTACCCGTCGGATTGTTCGGATTGGCGAGATAGATAATTTTCGTGCGCGGCGTCACGCAAGCCAAAATCGCATCCACATCCGCTGTGAGATTTTTCTCAGGCGCTATAACAGGCGTCCCACCTGCTGCCAGAATGGCAATTTTGTAAACCAAGAAGCCATGCGTGGTGAAAATGCCCTCATCACCCGGACCGACATAGGCGAGCGACAAAAGGTGCAAGAGATCATCAGATCCATTGCCACAAACAATGCGATCTGGATCAAGACCAAAGCGCTTGCCAAGCGCTGCACGCAGACGCGCAACAGACCCATCTGGGTAAAGTTCAAGCTTTGAAGCCAAAGTGCTGAAAGCTTCAATTGCGCGCGGGGATGCACCTAGCGGCGTCTCATTTGATGAGAGCTTGTAAATTTTTGCAGCACCCGGCGCGCCACTTTTGCCGGGCACATAGGGGTCGATCGCCAACACGCCGGGGCGCGGAACAGGGCGGTCATTGGTAGAAGAAGACGACATGAATGAACCCAATTGATATCGGCGCTGAATCAGCTTGCCGGATGACCCGTGAAAGAAAAGCGTGCGGCATGACTGCCCACTTCGCTGATCCGCGAAGCGGAAGCCCCAGCCTCATTCAGTGCTGATGTCACGCCATCAAGTCCAGCTTGAGCTGGCAAAGCAACCAGAACAGAAAGCCCCGTGTCATCGGCCGCATTCCCAATGATCTCACCGCTGACTTTCGCAAAAGCCGCCGGCAATCCATCGCGCCAACGCTCCAGATGCAAACAATAGAGCAGAATTTCACGTGCTGCCGCTTCCGCCAAAGGTTTGGCGATGACAAAGACCGGCATGCCCGCTGGATGGTCTGGACGCTCGACGAAAGGCAAGCGCGCAATGATCTTTGGTGCCGATGGATTGGCAAGACGTGTCCACCAAGGACCAGCCGTCACGCCGCCATCAATACGAAACATGCCCAAATCGCCAGAGGAACGCGCAACCGCATCAATCACGCCTGCTGCCCCATGGTGGGTAATATAGGGCACGGTGAAGCCGAAATGAAAACGCTCGGAATCACGCATGGCTGCATCACCGCCCGAAATATCGGCATGCACGGAATAATTCGACTGCACATAAGTGAAAGTCGCGATGATGATGCGCCAGATGCTCTCAACCGTATCAAGCGGCAGCAGACCGCGATGGCGTTCCGCCAGTCGGCGCATCATGTCTGCCTCACGACCCGGACGAAATGCTGAGCCGCCTCCCTGACGCGCTTTTACAGCGATCAGTCTGTCGATGATCTCGCCACGCTCCATCAGCAAACGATGCACGTCCGCATCAATCCGGTCGATATCGACACGGAGTTCGCTGAGGATCGCTTGAGGATCCTTGTCGGCGTCAGAATTGGCAGCCACGGACGAGGTCTCGCTCTCAAAAGAAATGCGCGCCTGTCTTACTGGCGCGCGCTCTGCAATGCAAAGGAAACCACCCTCAAAAGCAGATGGATCGACACCTTGACTTGCCTCGGGGTCGATCATAACACCGAACGGGCCGTTCGAAATAGCGGACGGATGGGTCGGAGTTTGGGTTGGTGACGGAGATTGAACCTCTCAAGGCTGGTCACGCTGCCCGGCGCGAGGCGGACGCGCCGCACTCACTCGTGCTGCGGCTTCCCGCAGACCGCCCTTTGATGATGGATTCGGGCGTCGCTTTGGCGCCGCTGACCATCGCTTACCAGACCTATGGCACGCTCAATGCCGATAAAACCAATGCCATTCTGGTCTGCCATGCACTGACCGGCGACCAGCATGTCGCCAATACCCATCCGCTAACCGGCAAGCCGGGCTGGTGGGAAATTATGATTGGTCCGGGCAAGCCGATCGATACGGACCGCTATTTCGTCATTTGCTCGAATGTGCTCGGGGGCTGCCTCGGCACGACGGGGCCAGCCTCCACCAATCCAGCCACGGGCCAGCCCTATGGGCTGGATATGCCGATGGTGACGATCCGCGACATGGTGCGCGCGCAAGCTTTGCTCATCGATCATCTGGGCATCGACAAATTATTCTGCGTGATCGGTGGCTCAATGGGTGGCATGCAAGTGCTGCAATGGGCCGCGAGCTATCCAGAACGCGTCTTTTGCGCGATCCCAATTGCAACTGCGCCACGCCATTCTTCGCAAAATATCGCCTTTAATGAAGTCGGGCGACAGGCCGTCATGGCTGATCCCGATTGGGCAAATGGTCGCTATTTCGAACTGGGTCAAAACCCGACCAAAGGCCTCGCGGTGGCGCGCATGGCCGCGCATATCACTTATTTGTCTGATGAAGCTTTGCATCGGAAATTCGGCCGCAAATTGCAGAATAAAACAGCGCCGACATTCTCCTTCGATGCTGACTTCCAGATTGAAAGCTATTTGCGCCATCAAGGCTCAACCTTTGTTGAGCGTTTTGATGCCAATACCTATCTCTATCTGACACGTGCGATGGATTATTTCGATCTCGCGGAAGATTATGAGGGCTCTTT
>CAWUNF010000192.1:0-3823 GCA_963923195.1 uncultured Hyphomicrobiales bacterium
ACAATCTGTGGCTTTGGGGCTTTTGGGTCTCGCCCTTGTTTCGCTTGTTTTATTATTGCGTCGTGAATTCGGCACAGATGCGCCGCTCTTGCCCGTGCGTCTCTTGCGCCAAGCCGCCATTTGGCGCGCGGATTTAATGGCCGCCTGTCATGGCGCGACCTTGGTCTCATTGGTGGCTTTCATGCCGATTTATTTGCGCGCTGTGCATCAGGCCTCAGCGGGAGATATTTCAACCGTGCTTTTGTCCATCACCGCAGGTGTGGGCTCTGGCTCCATCATCACGGGCCGCATTGTTTCGCGCACTGGTCGCACGGTGATTTTGCCCTCGCTTTCGCTGATTTTTGCAACCATCACTTTGATTATTTTTGCTTCTTATGGCGCAGCTTTGAGCGCGACACAGCTTTCAGCCTTGCTGTTTTTCAATTGCCTGACGATGGGCTCAGTGATGGGTGTGGCGCAAGTCACTGTGCAAACGGCAGCAGGCCCGCGCCAATTGGGTCAAGCAGCAAGTTCCGTGCAATTGTCGCGCTCCGTTGGGGCCTCGCTTGGCACAGCCACCATCAGCACAATTTTATTCACAACACTTGCCATGCGAGATCCTGAAGCCGCCAAATTATTTGGTGCTATTTTGCAAGATACGCATGCGGCTTTGGCAAGCCTTTCACCCGCGCGCCGTGTGGCGGTGACGGAAGAAGTGACGGCTGCTTTTCGTGTGGCCTTTTTAACCTTGGCAGGTTTTACAACGCTCGGATCAATCCTAGCTTGGACCAATCCGATGCGTCGCGTGTGAGCTAAATTTAGCTCGTCATCAAAACCGGGATTTCAGCAAAGTTCATAATGTGGCTGGTGGCGCCACCAAAGAACATTTGCCGCAAACGGCTTTGTGTATAGGCGCCTTTGATCAACAGATCGCCGCCCAAAGCCTCGACACCGCGCAGCACGGCTTCACCGCTGTTGCGATGGCGCGCATTGCGCAAAATAAATTCGGCATTGACGCCGTGGCCACGCAGCATTTCTGCATAGAGATCGCCAGCAGGTCCCTCGGAGCGGAATTCTTCCACAGTCATGACAATGACCTTTTGCGCCTTCAAAAGGAAAGGCATGGCCATTGCGCTGGCGCGCGCCGTCTCGACACTATTGTTCCAGGCAATGACTATCGTCTCGCCCATTTTTTCTGGCGTTTTGGGAGGCGCCAGAATGATCGGCTTGCCGCTTTCAAAAAGCACGGTTTCGGCTGTCGCCATGCGCGGGTCGCCGCGCTCAGGTCCGGGGCGGCCCAGAATCGTGCAATCGAAAATGCGCGCGTAAGCGCCAATCTGGCTTTCACCAAAAGCGCTATCGCCCATCCAGCCAAAGCAGGAAGTGCCACGCTCTTGTCCGGCAAGCGAGAGGCCGGCTTGTTTCATGGCGCCTTCAAAACGCTGATGCGCTTCATCGGCCATGTCTTTCCATGTGTTCTGGTCCGCCACGCTCCAGCTCACAGGCATGTCAAAGGCCACGAGATCGGGCAGATCAGGACCAAGCGGCGTGCCTTCCACATAAGAGCCGAAGCGGCGAGTGGCGAGCACAGCCGTTTGCAACACGGAGTCCATCGCCGAATGGGCTTCAACTGGCACAAGAATGTTTTTCATCGGGGCGAACCTCTGACGACCAAATCATAGCTAGAATGACACGAAGCGAGCGTCTCGAACAGATGGGAGAATTGACGTTTTCGTAAATGAAAAGGCCCCCATACGGGGGCCTTGGAACGGTTGGGCTTGAAAAGGCGCGTGGCTTAGCTGTCCATTTTCAAAGCGGCAATGAAAGCTTCCTGCGGAATTTCCACCTTGCCGAATTGGCGCATGCGCTTTTTGCCCTCTTTCTGCTTGTCGAGGAGCTTGCGCTTACGTGTGGCGTCGCCGCCATAGCATTTTGCCGTCACATCTTTGCGCAAAGCACGCACGGTTTCGCGTGCGATGATCTTGCCGCCAATCGCCGCTTGGATTGGAATTTGGAACATGTGCGGCGGGATCAGATCTTTCAGCTTTTCAACCATAGCACGGCCGCGGCTTTCGGCACGCGTGCGGTGGACGAGCATGGACAAAGCATCGACAGCCTCAGCATTGACGAGGATCGACATTTTGACGAGATCGCCTTCGCGATAATCGGTGATGTTGTAATCGAAACTCGCATAGCCTTTTGAGATCGATTTTAAGCGGTCGTAAAAATCGAACACGACTTCATTGAGCGGCAGGTCATAAGTCACCATTGCGCGCTTGCCGACATAATTGAGATCAATCTGATTGCCGCGACGATCTTGGCAGAGTTTCAAGACCGAACCCAGATAATCATCAGGCGTCAGAATGGTTGCGCGAATCCACGGCTCGCGAATTTCAGCAATTTTCATCACATCCGGCATGTCAGCTGGATTGTGCAATTCGATTTCTGTGCCATCTGATAATGCGAGTTGATAAACGACCGATGGCGCAGTTGCGATGAGATCAAGATTAAACTCGCGCGCCAGACGCTCTTGGATAATTTCCAGATGCAAAAGGCCTAAAAAGCCGCAGCGGAAACCAAAGCCAAGCGCAGCAGAGCTTTCCATTTCATAGGAGAAGCTCGCATCATTCAGGCGCAATTTGCCCATAGCGGCGCGCAAATCATCAAAGTCTGCCGCATCTACGGGGAAGAGACCGCAAAAGACAACGGGCTGTGCTGGCTTAAAGCCAGGCAAAGCTGCATCGCAGGATTTTTTCTCATCTGTGATCGTGTCACCAACACGCGTATCTGCCACTTGCTTAATTTGTGCGGTGATAAAGCCAACTTCGCCCGGGCCAAGCTCAGCGACATCTTGCATTTTGGGGCGGAAGACACCGATTTTATCGACGACATAATGAGCATCCGTGCCCATCATTTTGATCTTCTGGCCCTTCTTCAAAGTGCCATCAATGATGCGCACGATGACAACAACGCCGAGATAAGCATCATAATAGGAATCAACCAGCATCGCTTTCAGCGGTGCTGTCTCGTCGCCTTTTGGCGGCGGCAAATGTTTCACAATGGCTTCGAGGACGAGATCAATATTGAGCCCAGTCTTGGCTGAGATTGGCACAGCACCCGATGCATCGATGCCGATGACATCTTCGATTTGTTCTTTGATGCGCTCAGGCTCAGCCGCGGGCAGATCAACCTTGTTGAGCACGGGCACAATTTCATGGCCCGCATCAATTGCCTGATAGACATTGGCGAGCGTCTGCGCTTCCACACCTTGTGACGCGTCAACGACAAGCAGAGACCCTTCACAAGCCGCCAGTGAGCGCGAGACTTCATAGGCAAAGTCCACGTGGCCGGGCGTGTCCATCAGGTTCAGAATATAGGTCTTGCCATCCAGCGCCTTATATTCGAGGCGCACCGTCTGGGCTTTGATCGTAATGCCGCGTTCGCGCTCGATATCCATCGAGTCGAGCACTTGCTCCACCATGTCGCGCTCAGCGAGCGCGCCGGTCGTCTGGATGAGACGGTCGGCCAAGGTCGACTTGCCGTGGTCGATATGGGCGACAATGGAGAAATTGCGGATGTGGTCGATCGGGTGGGTCGTCATGGGGCAGTCGATAGCAGGCGGGAGCCTGATTTCCAAGGCTGCCCGCAGGCTTTCCTGGCCTTCGCGCTATTAAGCCGCTTCCGGGCCGTCCTTGGCCTTGGTATGGAGTTCAATAGAGAGCGCCTGAAGCACTTTCATGACCGTCGCAAAGCTAGGGTTCCCATCTTCTGAGAGCGCCTTATAGAGGCTTTCGCGCGAGAGGCCCGTTTCACGGGCAATTTCCGTCATGCCCTTCGCCCGGGC
>CAWUNF010000193.1:0-3820 GCA_963923195.1 uncultured Hyphomicrobiales bacterium
AGGAATTCATGACGACGTGGCACACGTCGGCGCGCTCCTATCTTCCCGCTTGGGCGCATCGCCAGAAGTCGAGCCTGTTGAACTCAGGTAAAAGCACACGCGCTTTGCCGATGTTCCGTGCTTTCGATCTCTTGAAGAACCCGAATGATCGCGCAGTCATTTTGCAAAATGCCGACCATAAGATCGGCGTTGAAAGCGTCTGCGGTGCGCAGCAAGAATTCGTCCGCCATGTCGATTACGACACGGTCTATGTGCAATTTGCTGGCACGACGACGATTGAGACAGAATTTGCCATTTATGAAATGGCACCCGGCGACATTATGCATATTCCCGAAGGCATTGCGCATCGCTCGGCGGGCTCTGCTGATAGCTTGCGTTGGTTTGCTTGGGTCAATGCGCCTTTCACGCATTTCATGACCGAGGAAGATCAAGTCTCAGAAACCAAGTTCAATGTGCGTCGTGTGAACGGTCCAAACTGGGCTATTCCGGCTGATCGCAAAAGCGCGCCGAAAGACAAGGTCGTTGAGCGCATGATTTGCTGGGATGACAAGCCAACCGACGAGACGATCTTTGAGCGCGATTATGCCGACCTCGTGCCGGCTGGCTCCACCAGCCCGCGCGAAGCTAAGAGCGGTATTTTGAAATTGCGCGCTTTCGATCTCTTCAAGGAAATCGCTGGCACGAGCGGCGAGCCGAAGCCTGTCATGCGCGGCAAGCATCTTGAAATCAAAGTCTACAATATCATCGGTGAGCAATTTGCCTTCCACCGCGCATTGCGCTCAGAAGAAGTGCGCATTCAATTCCGCGGCAAGGCACTCGATATGTCGGAAACCGGCAATGCGGATACAGAGCCGGGCACAGTGACCGTGATCCCGCGCGGCATTGGCCATAGCGTCATCACCGATCCGGTGGATTGCCAGCAATTCCTGCGCATGAATTTTTATAGCGAGCTGCCGTGGTCCTATCCGACCGATGTGACCAAGCATCATCATAACAGCACGTTTGAAATCGAAACGCAGGTGATCAAAAAGGCGCCTTGGCGTTCGTAAATCTTCAGCGCTGACATGGGCGCGCTCGACGTTCGGGCGCGCCCTTTTTTATGGCGGTAAAAGAATGACACAAAATCCACGCCTGCCCCGCGCCATTGGAGCGAGCGGATTGATGAGCTCTCCGCTCGGCCTTGGCTGCGCCTCTTTGTCTGGCAGCTATGGCCCGTCAGATGAGGCCAATGCGCTCAATGTTCTGAAAGAAGCTTTTGCGCGCGGCGTGACCATGTTCGACACGTCGGATAAATATGGCAACGGCCATAATGAAGAATTGCTCGCGCGCGCCTTCAGCCCGATGCGCAACCAAGTCGTGATAGCATCCAAATTTGGCAATATGGCAGGCAAGGATGGCAAGGTTGCTGATAATCGCCCGGAAACGATTGTTGCATCCTGTGACGCTTCATTAAAGCGCCTCAAATCAGATGTCATCGACCTCTATTATATTCACCGCATCGATGCTTCGGTGCCGATTGAAGAGACGATCGGCGCCATGTCGCGCTTGGTCGAGCAAGGCAAAGTGCGGGCACTTGGGATTTGCGAGGTCAATCCGCAGACTTTGCGCCGCGCACATGCCGTGCATCCCATCGCAGCGATCCAGAGCGAATATTCCATTCTCTACCGCCAAGAAGCGGAAGAGGTTTTGCAAACAACACGCGAACTCGGCATTGCCTTTGTCGCTTACGCACCACTGGGGCGCGGGCTTTTGACAGGCGCAGTGCAACCAGGATCTCTGGGGGAAAAAGACGAGCGCCTGCGCCATCCGCGTTTCTCGGCGGAAAATTTGCCGAAGAATCTTGCGCTGGTCGATGCCATTCGCGCTGTCGCTGACAAACGTGGCTGCACTGCGGGCCAAGTGTCATTGGCTTGGTTGCTCGCACAGGGCGATGACATCATCCCCATTCCCGGCACAAAGACGATGAGCCGCCTGATCGAGAATATCGATGCGGCCTCGATCAACTTGTCGGATGACGAGATTGGCTTTATTGCCAAATCCATTCCGCCCGATGCGGCGGCCGGCTCGCGCTATCGGGCCGAGCATATGAAAAACATGTATCTTTGAAGGGCGAAGCGCTTATGGCCGAACAGGACATTACATTTCAATCTGACGGGCTGACGCTGACCGGCACCGTCTCTGTGCCAGACGGAATTAGCGCGCATGAAAAGCGCCCTGCCTTTATCGTGCTGCATGGGTTCGGCTCGACACGCCATGCAGGCAATGTGCAGACGCCTTGCGCCATGCTGAACAAGCTCGGCTACGTCACGCTGCGTTTTGATTTTCGCGGCTGCGGCACAAGCGAAGGCGAAAAGGGTCGCCTCATTTGCATGGAGCAAGTGGAAGACACGAAAAACGCGCTGAGCTTTTTGCAAAATCATCCGAATGTGGATGCCAACCGCATTGCCGTTGCAGGCTCCTCTTTCGGTGCGGCTGTTGCTGTTTATACAGCGGGCACTGACAAGCGCGTGGCCGCTTGCATTTCAGCCTCAGGCTGGGGCAATGGCGCTTTGAAGTTTGAAGGCCAGCATGGCGATAATTATCCAAACTTCCTGAAAATGCTCGAAGAGGGCCGCGCTTATAAAGCCAAGCACGGCAAATCCATGATCGTCTCGCGCTATGATATTGTGCCGATCCCGGAAAAACTGCGCACGCATGTGCTCAAGGGCTCGATCATGGATATGCCCGTCGACACAGCGCAAAGCATGTTCGACTTCACGGCGGAAAATGTCATTGCCGACATTGCGCCCCGCCCTGTTCTGCTCTTGCACAGTGCGGTCGATAGCGTGACACCACCCAACCAGACGGTGCGCATGTATGAGCGCTCCCAAGCGCCGACAGAAATGCATCTCTTCTCGGGCACAGATCACTTTATGTTTGCTGAGAAAAACCAGCGCGTGCATGAAGTCGTCACCGCATGGCTCCGGGATTTCTTCCCCGTCAGTGGTGAGGCTGCCGGCATCAAGGCTATGGCCGAGCACCATTAAAAGAAAGGCCCGCATTTTGCGGGCCTTTTTTATTTGCGCTTTTGCATCACGATTTCATAATCGGATGCACCATCATCTGTCTCATAGCGACAAATGATCTGCGGCGTGATGAGTTCGCCGCGCGTTCCGCGCGAATCCGTTATCGCTTTCCAATCCTGCTCGCGGCCACGACAGGCATCATTCAAAGCTTCGCGAATTTTACGCGGCGGAATGGCTGCTGGCACTTGCAAACGCGCCACTTCAACACGATCCCCATCGACATTAACCGTCGCTTTGTTGATCTTGAGCCCGTGAAAATCGGTAAAAGTAGCAAGGCCACCTTCATCCTTAAACGCATCCCAGAGTTTGCGTGTCCCGGTAAGCGGATTAACGGCTGCTTCCAACAGATTCAAATCGCGCGTGCGCTGAACACCACCACCGCCTGAGGGCACAGCAGCAAGGCCTCCGCCCGGCATATTTAACACGCGTCCACCCTCGCGATCAGGCGCAAGGCCAAAACATTCCCGCCGATAGGGCGAGATCACATCATCAGAAGCCGAAATGCCGAGATTGATCAGCTGATCAATGGTGCGACCATCCATTTCGAGCTTGGCATTGATGCAGGCTTTGATTTCAGGGCGCACATCATTCCAAGACGAGCGCGCTTCAATGCGCTTTTGCGCGAGCTGCTGACGCGCGCGATCATCCGCGCGTTCCAATTCGCATTCGCGCTCCAACATGCGCTTTTGCACGACTTCGGCCGGGCCATTGATATCGGGCCTGTCTCTTATACACATCTCCGAGCCCACGAGACC
>CAWUNF010000194.1:0-3817 GCA_963923195.1 uncultured Hyphomicrobiales bacterium
AGAAAGACCCAAAAGGTTTGGCCCTTGGCCGACATGAGATCGATTTGGCGCAAAGACAGGGCGAGCCAGACCACGCCCGTCAGCAGGCTCAAGCCCGTCAAAAAGGCGCCGAGCGATGTCCGGAAAACATATCTTTCGAAAATGGACATCTGCCGTCTTCAAAACCCAAATGCTGGACCACCCGAACAGGCGGGCTTGCCGATCAATGCCGACTCATTCCCGCTGGCAAAGCGTCCGCCCGCCTCATCTTTCGCTAAAGGCTCCGGCCGGGTCAGGCAAGGCTTTGCAGCCCTTTCCAGCGTGTCGTCCCAAGCTCTTGTGGCGCATGTGGCATCAGCGACACTCTGGCGCTTGGAAGGACGTGCTTCTCGCTTGCAAATCAGGCAGTGCAATGGCACCCCTTGAAACAGATCATGCGTGATTGGCGTCGCTTTTGAACCCCAATGCGCGGTAGCCCGGATGAGGACAGAAAATGGCAGGTCAGCTCCAGATTGAATTCACCGCATTGAAAGAGGCGGGGGCGCGCAAGGGGCGCGGCACGGGCGGCACGCTCGTGGTTCTGGCGGGCGCCGATCTGGCAATGGGAGCGCAAACACGCCGCCTTTTGGGCGCCACGGCCGATGTGGTGAAACGCGCCGCTTCTACGGCCAAGTTTAAGGGCAATTTGGGCCAGACGCTTGATCTTCTCGCGCCGGCTGGCCTTGCTTTTGATCGCTTGATCGTCATTGGCACAGCGAAGAAAGAGGGTGCGCCTGATTTCCTCATGCTGGGTGGCGCGATCATGGGCAAAATTGAGGGCGTGGCGCAGGCAATGCTTGTGTTTGATCCCTCAGAGGCGCCCGCTGATGAGGCGCGTGCGGGCGCAGACCTTATGCTTGGCATGACATTGCGCGCTTATAAATTTGATCTCTACAAGACGAAGAAGAAAGACGAAGAGGATACATCCAAGAGCAAGTCAGCGACCAAATCGCATATTGCTATCGCTGTTTCTGATCCTGCTGGCGCCAAGCGTGAAGCCAAGCGCGCAGAAGCTCTCGCCAATGGCATTATGCTGGCGCGCAATCTCGTCAATGAACCGCCGAATGTGCTCTATCCTGCGTCTTTCGCGCAGCGCGCCAAGGAGTTGCAGAAGCTTGGCGTTGAGGTGCAAGTGCTCGATGAAAAGGCTTTGCACAAGCTCGGCTTCCGCATGTTGCTCGGCGTGGGGCAGGGCTCTGACCATGAGAGCAAAGTGGTCATTATGCGCTGGAATGGTGCCAAGAGTGCGAAAGCCAAGCCGCTCGCCTTTGTGGGCAAGGGCGTGTGTTTCGACACGGGCGGCATTTCGATCAAGCCTGCGGCTGGCATGGAAGATATGAAGGGCGATATGGCGGGCGCGGCTTGCGTCGTTGGCCTGATGCATGCGCTGGCGGCGCGCAAGGCCAAAGTGAATGCGATTGGTGCCATTGGTCTGGTTGAAAATATGCCAGATGGCAAAGCGCAGCGCCCCGGCGATATTGTCACTTCACTTTCCGGCCAGACGGTTGAAATCATCAATACGGATGCGGAAGGCCGTCTCGTTTTGGGTGATGTGCTTTGGTACGTGCAGGATAAATATAAGCCCCAATTTATGGTCAATCTCGCCACATTAACGGGGGCGATTTTGATTGCACTGGGCACTGAACATGCGGGCCTCTTTTCCAATCATGACGAATTGGCCGCGCGCCTGACGCAAGCGGGTCTGGACACGGGTGAAAAAGTTTGGCGCATGCCGCTGGGCCCTGCCTATGACAAGCTGCTCGATTCTAAATTTGCCGATATGAAACATATTGGCGGGCGCAATGCAGGGTCGATCACGGCAGCGCAATTCTTGCAACGCTTCGTCAATGGTGTGCCCTGGGCGCATCTTGATATTGCGGGTACGGGCATGTCATCCCCCTCAAGTGATATTAATCAATCTTGGGGATCGGGCTGGGGCGTGCGTTTGCTCGATCGTCTCGTCAGCGATCATTACGAAGGCTGAGGAAAATCATGAAAATCTGGGCGGCAGGCTTTCTCTTTTTTCTAGCAAGCTTTGGGGCGCAGGCGCAGGTGCAAAGCGGGCGCCCGCCGAGCTGCGGCATGTTTCAAGCCACTTTCATCCGTGAAACGGGTGATGTGAATGCAGCCTTTGTGCGTCCGCTCGTTGTGTCGCGCTCAGCCTCGCAAGGCGACTTTTTCGATCTCGTCACCAATGTGCGCATTGACGGCCTGCTTGAATGTCGCGGCGATTCCTTGGTGCGGTTTGAAGTGAAGATTGGTCTGCCGAGCGATACGGCCACCACGACCAAATTCGAGCAAGTGCAAAATGCCGCCATTCGTGCGGCTTTGGGCTGGAATGCGACCCGTGCATCGACAGCCGTGCGCACCATGAGCCGCGAGGCAGAAGATTATTTGCGCGCCTCCAACCAGCGCGGCGATGTCTTTATCGCGGGCAAGACTGAATATCACGAAGGTGGGGCGGATATGGGCATGATCTGGACCATGCGCGACCGCACCCTCATCATCGTTGGTGCTGGCGGCTAGCTCTTCGTCATTGCGAAGAGGCCGTAGCCCAACGCGGAAATCCAGAAATTGCGCGTGAGGCTTTCTGGATTGCTTCGCTTTGCTCGCAATGACGGCTCTTGTATTGAGAGGTAAATGCACTTTGACTGAGATTTTTTTCTACCATTTGCAAATTCAGAGGCTCGAAAAAGCCTTGCCACGTTTGCTTGAAAAATCGCTAGAGCGCGATTGGCATGTCTGTTTGCAAATGCGCACGGATGAAAAATGCGCCGCTTTGAATGAATTGCTCTGGAATGTTGGCGAAGATGGTTTTCTCCCCCACGGCACAGCCGCGGATGGCGATGTTGAATTTCAACCGATCTATCTGACGACAGGCAGTGAAAATCCCAATGGCGCGCAAATTCGCTTCTTCGTTGAAAGCGCGCAAATCGCACCTGTATTAGCCGCAACACAAATTCCCTATGAGCGCATTGTCATCATGTTTGATGGCAATGATGAGAATGAGCTCAATGATGCGCGCGCACAGTGGAAAGCGTTGAAAGAAACAGGCGCGCAAATGTCTTATCACCAGCAGACAGACAATGGTGGCTGGGAGAAGAAAGCGTGACTTTGACACGCGATTTAGCGGCGCAAGAGCGAGGTTATATTGACGATCAGGTCAGGCGTGAATTCATCCGTTTTGGTGTTGCCGCCTTTCTTGCTTCGCTTCTTAATGCCCATGTTGCGCTGCTCTCCATTCTCTTCGCGCAAGTCGGCCATTCGCTTCATGCAACAGGATGGCTCTTGTCGCTTTTTGCTGTTCCCGTAATTGGCATCAATCTTTTGGCGGGCCCTATTGCCGCGCGCATTGGAGTGCTTGCCACCGCGCGCCTGTCCTTTCTCTTTTGCATTTTGGGATTTGGCTCGCTCCTCTTCACCGCGCAGGATTTTTGGGGCGCGCTGGCCTCGCGCCTTTTTCACGGCATTGGCTTTGGTCTCTTTCTTCCCTCCGTCATGACCTATGGGCAGAGCCGTCTCAACCAGCGTCGTTTCGTGGGATTGGTGATTGTCTTTTCTTCGCTCATTCCTTTCGCTTATGCGATTGGTCCGGCGGTGGGTGAATATAGTTTGGCGCATCAAGGTCGTGAGATTTTCTTTCTCGCCGCACTTGTGCCGGGCGTGATTGGTCTGGTTTTGACGATGGGTCTGCGTCCACTCGCTAAGCCTGAGCGGCGTGGCTTGGCTTTATCGGGTGCGCTCAAACCGCGTTTTGTTTTGCCCCTTGCAGCGCTTTTTGTAGGCGGCACATTGCACG
>CAWUNF010000195.1:0-3803 GCA_963923195.1 uncultured Hyphomicrobiales bacterium
TTGGCAAATTGCTTTTCAGTCATGATCTCTTTGTCTATCTGGGCTGGGTCTTGGTGGCGGGTGTCGCGTGGTTTTTAAACAGCACGCGCGCCGGTCTTGTGTTGCGTGCGATTGGTGAGAACCATGAGTCTGCTCATGCCTTAGGTCTGCCCGTGCGGCTTGTGCGTTTTCTTGCCATTCTATTTGGCGGTGCTTGTGCAGGTTTGGCGGGCGCTTATCTGTCGCTCTCCTACACGCCCTTTTGGGCGCCGGGCATGAGCGCGGGCAGGGGGTGGATTGCGCTGGCCCTCGTGGTCTTTGCGTCATGGCAACCGCTTTATGCTTTCGCAGGTGCGCTTTTGTTCGGCGGTGCAACAGTCTTGCAATTGCATGCGCAAGCCGCCGCGCTTGGCATTCCTGGACAATTGCTGACAGCTTTGCCCTATCTGGCGACCATTGTTGCGCTTGTGATTTTGTCCATGAAACGGCGTCGCGGTTCCGTTGCGCCGGCCTCCTTGGGCTTAAGCTTCATTCCGGAACGCTAAGCCGAAAGTTGCGTGCGATAGACGCCAAAAGTCTAACGGCTCCCCAATCGAAAGCGCGCATCGGCTCGCATATTATGCGAGTCGTTCCGGAGCGGGGTGCCTCCCTCCTCGCGTCAGCCCGGGGCCAACTCGAAAACCCGGTGGCGCTTTGCTGCGTTGAGCCGGGTTTTTCTTTTAAACCGCGATCCCGTGCAAATCATAAGCATCGGCGCGTTCGATTTTCACCGAGACAATATCTCCCGCGCGCAAGGGTCTGCGTGAGGCGACAAAAACCGATCCATCAATCTCTGGTGCATCAGATTTTGCGCGACCTTTCGAGACTGTCGGTCCGGGCTCATCAATCATCACCTGCAATCTTTTGCCGACTTTATTGGAGAGGATTTTTGCGCTGATCGCTTGTTGCTTTTCCATGAAGCGACGATAGCGGATGTTTTTTACCTCGTCAGGAACTTGCGGCAGGCCAAGATCATTGGCGCTCGCACCTGTCACGGGCTCATATTTGAATGCACCAACGCGGTCGAGTTTGGCCTCACCCAGCCAATCGAGAAGCATGTCGAAATCTTCATCCGTCTCGCCGGGGAAGCCGACGATAAAGGTCGAGCGAATGGCAAGGTCTGGACAAATCTCGCGCCATTTACGAATGCGCTCGAGTGTCTTGTCCTGATTGCCCGGACGTTTCATCGCCTTCAGCACATGGGGCGAGGCATGTTGAAAGGGAATGTCGAGATAGGGCAGCACGATTCCATCTGCCATGAGGGGCAGAACATCATCAACATGGGGATAGGGATAGACATAGTGCAAGCGAACCCATGCGCCTAAAGAGCCCAGTTCCTTAGCAAGATCATAGAAACGCGCGCGCACATCGCGGTCACGGAACGTGCTCTGCGCATATTTAATGTCGAGACCATAGGCAGACGTATCTTGCGAAATGACGAGCAATTCTTTGACACCTGCACCAACAAGCTTTTCAGCTTCGCGCAAGACCTCGCCCGCGGGACGTGAAACAAGATCACCACGCAATTTGGGAATGATGCAGAAGCTGCAGCGATTGTTGCAGCCCTCAGAGATTTTCAAATAGGCATAATGGCGCGGCGTCAGTTTCACGCCTTGGGCGGGAACAAGATCAATGAAAGGATCGTGGGCCGGTGGAACAGCCTCATGCACGGCTCCCAGCACGCTCTCATAGGCCTGTGGCCCGGTGATGGCGAGGACATTGGGGAAGCGATCACGAATTTGCTCGGGCTCTGCTCCCATACAGCCAGTGACGATGACTTTGCCATTTTCTTTCAGCGCTGCACCAATTGCTTCAAGAGATTCCGCTTTCGCGCTGTCGAGAAAGCCGCAGGTGTTGACGATGACGGCATCCGCCCCTGCATGAGAGCGGGTGAGCTCATAACCTTCGGCGCGCAGGCGCGTGATGATGCGCTCGCTATCAACGAGCGCCTTGGGGCAGCCCAGCGAGACGAAGGAAATGCGCGGCTGGTCGGCCGAGGCGGTGATGTCCGATGATTTCTGGCTCATGACGGTTTCCGTGCCATGCCGGGCAGGGGCTGGCAAGCTCAGGGGAGCATTTGAGCCCAAAAAAGTCACAGATTTAGAAAAGATCGGTACGGTTTTTGTTATCTATTCAACGCGCTTTGTGGGCGATTCCAGACCTAAAATGAGGATGGATCATCAATCAGATGAGAGGCCGTCACAAAGTGCAATCGACCATCGTCAGCTTGACCGCAAAAGACGGTCGCAATGAAGCAGCTCAGCTTTTGGCTTTGCGTAGTTTCTTTGCGTCAATTGACACGATGCGCGTGTCTCTCAATCTCGATGTGGAAGAGATGCTTTTGTATCTCGGTGTGGGCTATCTCAATACAGAGCGCATCCAGCAAATTGGATCAAACGGCTATATTACCTCGACCAATGTGTCATCGGTTGCAGACTTTATGAAAATTCCCAAAGAGACCGCGCGCCGCAAAATAAAGCGCCTCATTTCTTTAGGTCTGATTGAAAATAAGCGCGGCGTCGTTGTGAGTGATGTATCACGTTGGTTTGCTTTTGTCAGGCAAATGCCCTTGTGCACACATCAGACAAGCGAAACAGAGCGCCGCTGATTATTTGCCTTCTTTTTCTTTCTTCTCAAATTCTTCTGGGAAGAGGCGTGAAAAGACGGTCTCAAACTCCACTTCTTCCGTGGGTTCCCATTCAGCCGGGCGCGGCGGTGCAGTCTTTGAGCCGACCGCATATGTATAAGTCTTGAAATTTTTGGCTGTTGAATAGACGCGCGCGGTTTCGCGCGGACGCCCCTTTAAGGGCGATCCGATGAGCGGCTTTTTCTTCCGCTTGACGGTCAGGCTCTCATAATTGGCTGAGTACCAGACATAAGAGAGCAGCAAGCGATCGACATCATCAATCTCGACGGATTCAATAAAGACAAGCAGACGCTCAATGGCTTGGATGAGATCGCTCTGCAAAGCCTCAGTGTCATAAAGATCTTCAAAAGCTTCTGTAAATTCACCCGCGACTGTTTCTGCATCATCATCGCGCGACAGAAACACGCGGGTGGCTTGCGCTGCGATCATTTCGAAAACAAATTGAGGCGGGCACTTGCCGCTATTCTCGCTCACTAGATGCTCTCCAAGTCACAAACGGTCTTTGCGAAACTTCGCAAACCATTCATTGGCTTTTTGTTGTGTCTTCAACAGATCAGCCTGTTTGATTTTGCTGACGAGCCCATCACGCTGACGGCGCACTTCAGATTTTCCGGCCGAAAAGGCCAGAGAAGCCCAGTAATAGGCTTCGACATCATTTGCAAAGCCGAAATCGGGGCTGTAGCTGCGTGCCACAGAGACAAGTGCGGCATCATCGCCGCCCTCGGCCATTTTAATCAGCCTGAGCCTGGACCATTCCATAGCCTTTTGAACCACAATAGGTTCGAGCGTCTTACTCATAATACGCCGCGCAGATGCCGCTTTATTATGTCCACGCACGCCAGCCAGCGTTGTCCAGCGAATAGCCTCATCGAAATTCTGCGGAATGCCGACGCCATGCCAATAGAAGAGAGCAAGATTATACTGGCCCTCAATATCATTGGCATCGGCCAGTTCGCGCGCGCGCCGGGCGGCGCCGGGCAAGTCACCCTTTGTAATCGCATCGCTGACATTGGGTTGATCGGGCTGCTCTGCCTGAGCGGATGCAGGCAAGGCTTGTCCTGCAAGCCCAAGAAGGGCGATCAATCCGAGCGTGGCTTTCAGTTTCATGGGCCTGCCTGTCGGGCGGAGAAAAGAATTT
>CAWUNF010000196.1:0-3802 GCA_963923195.1 uncultured Hyphomicrobiales bacterium
ATCTTATGGGCGTAAGTGACGCCCTCTTCCGCTTGCGGCGTGAAGTGCAAAGATTCGCGCGAGAGTGCGGCCAGCGCGCGCACCATCAAATCCGCGCCAATCATCGACAGGCGATCATGCAAATCGCTCGCGGTCATATCAGGCGTGATGGTGACGCGCTCGACCATGCCCACAGGGCCTGTATCAAGCCCCTCTTCCATCTTCATCACCATCACGCCGGTCTCTTGATCTCCCGCCATGATCGCACGTTGGATGGGCGCAGCGCCGCGCCAACGCGGCAAAAGAGAGGCGTGGAGATTGAGGCAACCAAGGCGCGGCGCATCCAGCACTGCCTTCGGCAAGATCAGCCCATAAGCCACCACAACCGCGACATCGGCCTCATGTGCCGCAAAGCGCGCCATCTCGTCATCATTGCGCAAGGTCTTGGGCGTGAAAACCGGAATGCCGAATTTATCAGCCAGCGCATGAACCGGTGAGGGACGCAAATCCATACCGCGTCCCGCGGGCTTGGGCGCGCGCGTATAGACCGCGACAATCTCATGCCCTTGGCCCAAAATTTCCGTCATCACGGGAACAGAAAAATCGGGTGTCCCCATAAAGACGACGCGCATGGTTTTTTACTCATCGTCGCCGCGCAAGCGCGCAGCCTTGGCAAATTTCTTCTGCACACGGTCCCGCTTCAAACGCGACAGATGATCGATGAAGAGCACGCCATTGAGATGATCAATCTCATGTTGGAAGCAAGTGGCAAGCAAGCCATCGGCTTCAATCTCTTGCGTCTTGCCATCGCGATCTAAGAAGCGCACGCGCACTTTTTCAGGCCGCTCGACATCTTCATAATATTCAGGGATCGACAGGCAGCCTTCCTGATAGACGTTCTTTTCTTCAGACGCCCAGACAATCTCTGGATTGGCGACACATAGCGGGCGCGGCTCTTCCTCTTCCTTGGCGACATCAATCACCAGCACGCGCTTCGGCACGGCAACTTGAATGGCAGCCAAACCAATGCCCGGCGCGTCATACATGGTCTCCAACATATCATCCATGAGCTTGCGCACGGCCGCATCCACTTGCGCCACGGGGTCGGAGACGAGCCGCAGACGTGGATCAGGCAATTCAATAATGGGCAGGATGGCCATGTCGGTTTCTGTCATTCGCGAAGAGGAAATTCTCACAAAGGGATGTAGTCAGGAAGCGGCACAGGGTCAATGACGTTCATCTTCTGTTCGCGGCCAGCCCCGAATCGCGCTAGTCTATGGTCATGGATATGACCCTCATCATTCTCGGTCTTGCCTTTGCCGGTGTGACCCTCGCCCTTGTTCTCGTCATCAGCCGCGCGCAGGCCCAAGCCCAGCGCGCGCAAGATATTGCGACCGCGACCTCAGCAGAACGCGAACGCGAGCTCGACGATAAAGTGGGCGAACTCAATCGCATCAATGCGCAGCTTGCTGGCCAAATGCTGCAATTGCAGCAGCAGCTCAATGAGCGCCATTCGGAACTGACCCGCACTTTGTCGGAGCGGCTCGACAATGTGTCGAAGCGTGTTGGCGATTCAATGGAAGCGACCACCACAACGACAGCCGAAAAGCTCACCGCGCTGGGCGAGCGCCTTGTGCGCATTGATGAGGCGCAAAAAGAAATCACCGGCCTCACCAAAGAAGTCGTGCTGCTGAAGGATATTCTCGCCAATAAGCAGAGCCGCGGCGCTTTTGGCCAAACGCGCATGGAAGCCATTATTCGCGATTCCATGCCTGTCGGCTCTTATGATTTTCAATTCACCCTGACAAATGGCAAGCGGCCTGATTGCATTTTGCGCCTGCCAAATGACAAGCGTGTGCTGGTCATTGACAGCAAATTCCCGCTCGAATCTTTTACCGCTTTTCGGGACGCCAAGGATGATGGCGCGCGCAAACAGGCCGAAGCGCGCGTGCGCACTGATATCACCAAGCATATTTCAGATGTGCGCGAAAAATATTTCATCCCCGATGAAACACAGCCGATGGCGCTGATCTTCGTGCCATCGGAATCGATCTATCACGATCTTGTCGAATCTTTCGATGATCTCATCCAAAAGGGCTATCGCGAAAATATCAGCATTATTTCGCCCTCGCTTTTGATGATGGCCGTGCAAGTGACGCAAGCCTTGGTGCGCGATGCCAAAATGCGCGAGCAGGCGCATATTATCCAAAAAGAAGTGCAATTGCTGATGGTGGATGTCGGGCGCCTGGCCGATCGCGTCGGCAAATTGAAGAGCCATTTCAACCAAGCCGTTGCCGATGTCGATCTGATCGATACATCTGCAAATAAAATTCTGTCGCGCGGTCAGAAAATTGAAAAGGTCGAGGTGGGTGGCGATGAGGCAAAACCGCTTCTCACCGCTGATTAGGCTGCGTCATTGCAAGCCGGGAGACGGGTTAAAAATCTGTGCGACTGCGAATAGCAGCAGCCAGCGTGCCATCATCCAAATAGTCAAGCTCGCCACCCACCGGCACACCATGCGCAAGGCGCGTCACGCGTATATTCTGCGCGCTCAAAAGATCGGTCACATAATGGGCCGTGGTTTGGCCATCAACCGTGGCATTCACCGCCAAAATAATTTCACGCGTGCCTTCTTTCTGCACGCGGTCAACCAGCGATGTGAGATTCAAATCTTTCGGGCCAATGCCATCAAGCGGTGACAATGTGCCCCCCAGCACATGATAGCGCGCGCGAATAGCGCCCGCGCGCTCGAGCGCCCAAAGGTCTGCGACTGTTTCCACCACGACAATGACGGAAGGGTCGCGCCGCTCATCGCGGCAAATTGTGCAGGGGTCGGTGGTGTCGACATTGCCGCAAGCGGTACAGGTGATAATGCGCTCACGCGCCACTTGCATGGCGTCAGCCAGAGGCCCGAGCAGCTCATCTTTTTTGCGAATGAGATGAAGAGCGGCACGGCGCGCAGAACGTGGCCCCAGACCCGGCAAACGCGCGAGTAGCTGGATCAATCTCTGAATTTCGGGGCCGGCAACACGCTCTGCCAATGTTTATGCCTCAATTAGAAAGGCAGTTTCATGCCGGGCGGCAAAGGCAGGCCCGCTGTGATCGCCTGCATTTTTTCAGCAACCAGCGCTTCACCCTTGCGGCGCGCATCTTCATGCGCGGTGACAATGAGATCTTCGACGATCTCTTTCTCGCTTTCTTTCATCAAAGAGGGATCAATCGCCACACCGCGCATGATGCCTTTGGCGGTCATGGTGATTTTGACCATGCCAGCGCCCGCCTGGCCTTCCACCAAGACATTGTCCAGTTCCGCCTGCAAATCAGCCATTTTTTGCTGCATGGCCTGCGCCTGCTTCATCAGCCCGAACATGTCTTTCATAATGAAAAATCCTTAGAGGTCTTCGTCATCCTCGCCGATTTCTGTATCGGCATAGACGACATCTTCATTGGCTTGGTTCGGCGCATAAGAATTGGCAACGGGCTCCACATCACCAATCGTGCGCACGGCGATAATTTCAGCGCCCGGAAAACGCTCCATCACGGAGCGCACCAAAGGCTCAGCCCGCACGCCGCGCATTTTTTCAGCTTCTTTGGCGTCACGAATGTCTTTGATGGTCTGTGCGCCAGCCTCGTTAGAAATGGCAACCACCCAACGCTGGCCCGTCCATTCGCGCAGCTTATTCATAATCTGCGCAGCAATATTGGGCGAAGCTCCGGGGGCGAGCGCAAATTCAAACGTGCCATTTTCAATGCGCACGGGGCGCACATCCGATTCCAGCGCGATTTTCATTTGAATATCGCGATTGGCCTGCGCCAAAGCCAC
>CAWUNF010000197.1:0-3802 GCA_963923195.1 uncultured Hyphomicrobiales bacterium
GAACCATTGCCAGCAGCATCACCCATTTTAGCGGCGCGCTCGAGCAGACGTGAATGCAGATAGAAGACGTCACCCGGATAGGCTTCGCGGCCCGGCGGACGACGCAGCAAAAGCGACATCTGACGGTAAGCGACGGCCTGCTTGGACAGATCGTCATAGATGATGACGGCATGCATGCCGTTATCGCGGAAATATTCACCCATCGCGCAACCAGCGAAGGGCGCAAGGAATTGCATCGGCGCCGGATCAGAAGCAGTCGCGGCAATGACGATGGAATATTCCATCGCGCCACGCTCTTCGAGCACTTTCACGAATTGAGCAACCGTTGAGCGCTTCTGGCCGACGGCGACATAAACGCAGTAAAGCTTCTGAGCTTCCGGCGCGCCTTCGACATTCAGCGACTTCTGATTGAGGATCGTATCGAGCGCGATTGCGGTCTTGCCCGTTTGGCGGTCACCGATGATCAATTCGCGCTGGCCACGGCCAACGGGGATGAGCGCATCAACCGACTTGAGGCCCGTTGCCATCGGCTCATGCACCGACTTACGCGGAATAATGCCAGGCGCCTTCACGTCCACGCGGGCGCGCTTAGCGGCCTTGATCGGACCCTTGCCGTCGATCGGATTACCGAGCGCGTCAACGACGCGGCCAAGCAATTCCTTGCCGACCGGCACGTCCACGATGGCGCCCGTGCGCTTCACCGTCTGGCCTTCCTTCAGGTCGCGGTCAGCGCCGAAGATAACCACACCGACATTGTCGGTTTCGAGATTGAGGGCCATGCCGCGCACGCCGTTCTCGAATTCGACCATCTCACCGGCCTGGACATTGTCGAGGCCATAGACGCGGGCAATACCGTCGCCGACGGAGAGCACTTGGCCCACCTCAGTGACTTGAGCTTCGTTACCGAAGTTCGCGATTTCGTTCTTCAGAATCGCGGAAATTTCAGCGGCGCGGATATCCATCAGCCGACCTCTTTCATGCGTGTGCGGATCGAATTGAGTTTGGTCTTGAGCGAGCCATCGACCATGCGAGACCCGAGCTTGACGATGAGGCCGCCGATGATCGAAGGATCAACCTTCACATTCACATCGACGGAAGAGGAACCGGCCACTTCTGCCAGCGCCTTGCGCAACTGGTCGAGATTGGCGGGTGAGAGCGGCTCAGCAACCGTGACATCTGCACGCGAGACGCCGCGCGCGGCATCATGCAGCTTGCCGTAATCGGCAATCATGGTCGGAACCGCGAAAAGGCGGCGCTTGGTGGCGACGAGTGCTAAGAATTTCGCGGTCAGACCAGCAATGCCAGCCTTTGCGAGAAGCGCGCTCAGCGCCTTCACCTGCTCCTCAGCCGTAAAAACCGGGCTGCGGACAAGATTGGTGAGATCGGCGCTTTCGGCCATCAAGCCGGAGAAGCGGGCGAGGTCAGCAGCAACCTGATCGGTTGCGCCTTGTTCCTGCGCCAAAGCGAAAAGAGCCGAGGCATAGCGCCCAGCCATTCCGGTCACGATAGTTTCCTCTTTAGCCACGCTAAAAGCCTTCTGGAGCTGGCGTCAGGCACGCTTGTCACAAGGATTCTGATCGCGACCTCAATCGCGGAACCACTTGAAACGAGCTTGTCAGGGAACGGGACAGCTTTAGGGCGTCCCGAAGACGCGCGTCAGGTAACACAAGGGCATCGGCCACGCAACCGCATCTGGCCGCTTCAACATGAGGCTTTGGGATGAATTTGTTGCGATGCACAGGCCCCCAAGGCCCCGTCCACAGAAAGCCCCTTCGGACCCCCCTCATCAAGCCCCTCTCGCCTAAAATGGGCGAAGCCTAAGGATATGCGCCCAAAGCCGCCCTTTATCACGTTAAATCAATGCTATGATTAGGAAAAATTTTCCAAGACCCCAATCGAAGCCTGTTCGGGGCTGCACAGACCTGCCTTGCGCCGTCGCGCCCAAGCGTCTAGCGGGAGATGTATTGGTCCGTTTCATCCACAGAGGTTTGCAGTGAAGCTGCTTCTCGTCGTCGCTGCCGCGCTTGTTGATGCGGACAATCGCGTTTTGATCGCGCAACGCCCCGAAGGCAAAGCGCTCGCTGGCCTGTGGGAATTTCCCGGCGGCAAGATTGATCCCGTCGAGCGGCCCGAAGAAGCGCTCATTCGCGAATTGCACGAAGAACTCGGCATCAGCGTGAAAGAAGCCTGCCTCGCGCCGCTCACTTTTGCGAGCTACGCCTATCCCGACTTTCACTTGATGATGCCGCTTTACATTTGTCGGCGTTGGGAAGGCATTGTCTCGTCGCGCGAAGGACAAGCGTTGAAATGGGTGCGCCCGCGTGACTTACGCAATTATCCCATGCCGCCCGCCGACGAGCCGCTCATTCCAGCATTGATTGATATTATCGGCTGACGTTTAAACGCTGCCCACGCGCCTCGTCATTGCGAGCGTAGCGAAGCAATCCAGAAAAGCCTCACGTGTAACATCTGGATTGCCGCGTCGCGCTACGCGCTCCTCGCAAAGACGGAGAAAGAAGCGCGTTAAACGCCACCCATCTTGCAGATGAGTTTCCACTCCGCATCCGTCACCGGCTGAACGGATAGACGCATCGACGTCACGAGTGACATCTTTGCAAGCGCAGGTGTTGCTTTCACTTGCGCAAGAGTCACAGGTGTTTTCAGCGGCTTCACCGCTTTGAAATTGACCATGACAAATTTGCCAGTCTCATCTGACGGATCGGGATAATGTTCCTTGATCACTTCGACGATGCCGACAATCTCTTTGCCTTCATTCGAATGATAGAAAAACGCCTGATCGCCTTTTTTCATGGCGATCATGTGGTTCTTCGCCAGATGATTGCGCACGCCATCCCAATGCGTGCCTTTGGCGCCAGCTTGCACCTGCTGGTCCCAGGACCATTTGAAGGGTTCGCTCTTCACCAACCAATGCGCCATAAAAACCCCCGAAAAACTTAGCCTTCCGCTTTTTGCGGACGGGCCAGCAAAATACCAATGGCTTCATCTACGGTGAGACGGCCCGAAAGGATTTCAGCCACCGCGCGTGCAATCGGCATATCAACATGGGCCTCGCGCGCCATGTCGAGAAGAACGGGAGCTGTTGCCGCACCTTCTGCGAGTTTTTCTGGCAGCGCATCACCACGACCCAGCGCAAAACCATAAGAGAAATTGCGCGATTGCGTCGATGAACAGGTGAGCACGAGATCGCCCAAGCCTGACAGGCCCATCAAAGTTTCAGGCCGCGCGCCGCGCGAGGCTGCAAAACGCGAGAGCTCCGCAAAACCGCGCGCAATCAGCGCGGCACCCGCACTTGCACCAAGGCCGCGCCCCGCAGCAATGCCGCAGCCAATCGCGAGGACGTTTTTCGTCGCGCCGCCAATTTCAACACCGATCACATCGGTTGAATGATAAAGCCGCAAAGTTGGCGTGCCGAGCGCTGATGCCAAAGCGCGTGCGAGTTCTTCATCTTTAGCGGCCACTGTCACAGCCGTTGGCAGGCCACGCGCGACATCATCAGCAAAGCTCGGCCCCGACAGAATAGCTGTCGACTGTCCGGGCAGCACTTGCGCCACAACATCCGTGAGCAAAAGATTCGTGCCGCGCTCAATGCCTTTTGCGCAAATGACAAGCGGCGCATCGGCGCGAATGATGCCCTTGAGCTGCTCGGCCATGCTGCGCAAAGCTTGCGCAGGAACGACGCAGAGCACAATGTCCGCATCGACAATGGTTGCAAGTTCTGCCTGCGGCGCAACGCCATCTGCCAATTTCACGCCCGGCAGACGACGCTTGTTTTCGCCTGTTT
>CAWUNF010000198.1:0-3796 GCA_963923195.1 uncultured Hyphomicrobiales bacterium
GCGCGTTTCCGTCGCAATCTGATGATCGCGATGGGCAATTCAGGCGATGCTTGTTTTCGCCCGCAGGTGATTGAAAATTTAAACTTCCCCGACGCCCAAGTGCGCGCAATGGCTGTTTGGGCTCTGGGGCGTTTATCTGCGCCTGATGAGATCGCGTCACTTTCCCGCGCGCATGAAAATGAAACAGAAGAAAGCGTGATGGCTGAATGGCAGGCGCTCGGAGTGCACAGATGAATTTGCTCATCTTTGGCTATGGCTATTCTTCGCACGCTTTTGTTGCGCGCTACGGCGATATTTTTTCAACGATTCATGCGACCACACGCAGCGCTGAAAAATTCACGCAGATGGAAGGTGTGACGCCGCTCCTCTTCACGCACGCGCAAGAGGCAATTGCACAAGCTGATATTGTGCTTGTTTCCACCCCGCCCGATCAAACAGGCGATCCTGTCTTGAAGCTTTACGAAGAGGATTTGATCGCGAGCCATGTGATGCGCATCATTTATCTCTCAACCGTTGGCGTCTATGGCGATCATCAGGGCGCATGGGTTGATGAAGAAACACCTTGCGTGCCAGTGGCTGAGCGGTCTCACGCACGTCTTGCTGCTGAGCAAGCATGGAGCGATTGTGCGGCTGATATGGGCGCGGAACTCGATATTCTGCGACTGTCTGGCATTTATGGGCCAGGGCGCAATGCGCTTGCCAATTTGCGCGAGGGCACGGCGCGGCGCATCATCAAGCCGGCCCAAGTCTTCAACCGCATTCATGTGGCCGATATTGCCGATGCCATTGCCGCTTGCATCGCGCGCGGACAAGAGGGCCGCATTTATAATGTGACGGATGATGAGCCAGCGCCCCCGCAAGATGTGGTGGAATATGCCGCGCAGCTTTTAGGTGTTGCGCCGCCGCCCGCATTGGATTTTGCGACAGTGCAGATGAGCCCAATGGCGCGCTCTTTTTATGGTGAGAATAAGCGCGTTTCCAATGCGCGGATCAAAAGCGCTTTGGGTTTTGAATTTGCCCATCCAACCTATCGCGAAGGCCTGCAGGCTTTATTGGCGCAGGGCGAGGGTCGCTGATCAGATTAAGCGGCGCGTTGTATGGGTGAGAAATGATCCAAATATTTGGCATCAATGGAGGCAACGGGCAGCACCACAAGCACATCCACCGTGCCAAATTGGCGATCAATCACAGCACCCGCACCAAATTTAGCACCCACGCGTAAATAGCCGCGAATGAGCGTTGGCAGCGCATCCAAAGCGCGGCGCAGATCAATCGCCTCTTTCGAAATTAAATCCATTGAGACGAAACGCTCAGGCAGAGCTTGCGCCGCCCAATCATTTTCGCTTGTCGCATGATGATGCAAGAAGGAAAGCGCCAAAGCATGGGCCAAAGGATTGGTGCCTTCAAAAGAAGCGCAGCCAATCATGGCGCCAATTTTATAATGCTGCATATAGGCCGCTATGCCGCGCCATAAAAGTTCAATCGTGCGCTTAGAACGATAGTCAGGCAGAACACAAGAGCGGCCAAGTTCGAGGAAGCGCGTGCCCTTATGCCGAGAGAGCAAAGGCGCAATGTCAAATTCTTGCGCGGAATAAAAGCCACCATTCTGTTCGGCGACGTCTTGGCGCAGCAGACGATAGGTGCCGACCACTTTCGGCTTTTTGCGGCCAAATTTATTGCGCGCCTCATGGTCGATCACAAGCATATGGTCGCAAATGCGATCAAAGGGGCAAATATCGCGCCGCGCCAGCGCAGAGCGCGCATCGGCAATTGCGCCGCCGTCTTCGAAGAAGACGCGATAGCGCAGTTTTTGCGCGCGGCGAATGTCTTTCTTGGTGATGGCAAGGCGCACTTCCAGCGAGCCCAAGCGGCCCAAGCAGGGGTCGAGCGAACCATGATCGCGCACAGGTTTTGGCAGAGCTCGTTTTCCCGCCGCAAAGGCAGTGCGCAGCATATGTGCCGGAGTGTGGATCAAACCCATCATCGCTTTCGTTCCCGTGATGACTTGATCATCACCACGTTTATTCGAAGCTTTTATGACATTTGCCCCCGCCCAGCATCCCCCGAAATGATCAAATGATTTCAAGCTGCTTCCGCCGCGCGCGCCGCCTCGCCACGATAGGACAGGGCTTCGGCAATATGGATGCGGCGCACGCCATCTGATTCGTCGAGATCGGCCAAAGTGCGGGCCAGTTTGAGAACGCGGTGGAATCCACGCGCCGTGAGGCGCAGGCGATCGGCCGCCTCGCGGATCAGACCTGCGCCCGCTTGATCGGGTCGCGCCATCGTCTCGACCACAGAGGCTGAGGCCGCACTATTCGTCTCAAGCCCGGGCAGGCCCATGTCGAGAAAGCGCTGGCGCTGAATGGCGCGGGCGCGCGTTACACGGGCTGCCACATCGCGTGAGCTTTCACTGGGTGCTGGCAAGAGAAGATCGGTGGCATGAACCGCAGGCACTTCAATCGTCAGATCAAAACGGTCGAGCAAAGGCCCGGAGAGTTTGGCTTGATATTGCGCCATGCAGCGCATGTTGGGCTGGCGCTGGCAAGCATAGCCCGGATCACTCGCATGCCCGCAGCGACATGGGTTCATCGCCGCGATCAATTGAAAGCGCGCGGGATAAGTCACACGCGCATTGGCACGTGACACACTCACCTCGCCCGTCTCAATGGGTTGGCGCAAGGAGTCGAGCGCTTGCATAGAAAATTCGGGCAATTCATCAAGAAACAAAACGCCATGATGGGCCAGCGACACTTCGCCAGGCTTGGCATAAAAGCCGCCACCTGTGAGGGCAGCCATAGAGGCTGAATGATGGGGCGCGCGAAACGGTCGGCGATCGGTCAATTCACCGCCTGCCAGCAATCCTGCGACAGAATGGATCATCGAGACTTCGAGCAATTCGCGCGGAGAGAGCGGCGGCAAAATCGAGGGAAGCCGCGCTGCCAACATGCTTTTGCCAGCGCCCGGCGGCCCGTTCATCAAAAGATGATGTCCACCAGCGGCAGCAATTTCGAGCGCGCGCTTGGCGCTTTCTTGGCCCTTGATATCTGCAAGATCTGGTTGGGCCGCACCTTTCGCGCGCATGGCGGGCAATGGCCGTGACAGAACTTGCGTGCCTTTGAAATGATTGGCGAGCTGGATGAGCGAGCGCGGCGCAATAATGTCGAGATCAGAAGAGGCCCATGCAGCCTCAGGCCCGCAAGCAGCGGGACAAATCAAACCATGTCCGCGCGCATTGGCGGCAACAGCCGCGGGCAAACAGCCCGCCACGGGCGTGATCATCCCGTCCAATGCGAGTTCGCCCAAAATTGTATAGCCCGCCAAAGCATCGGCCGGGATGGCGCCCATCGCTGCCATAATGGCCAAAGCAATCGGCAGATCGAAATGTGATCCTTCTTTCGGCATGTCGGCGGGCGCGAGATTGATGATGACGCGCCGAGCCGGCATAGCAAGACCGGCAGCCATAAGTGCACCGCGCACCCGCTCGCGCGATTCGGCTACAGCTTTGTCGCCCAGCCCAACCACGATGAAAGCCACTTGGCCGGGCACAAGCTGCACCTGCACATCGACTGGGCGGGCCTCGATCCCCTCAAAGGCAATTGTTGCGACCCTGACCACCATCAACCCGTTCCTCTCACGCAAGGGCAGGGGAGAGTGTGGGTTATGTTTCACCTTATGTCAATAACATTACGTGAACATTTACATTTTAAAAAGATTACGTGCCCCGCGGCTTCGCTCGCGTTGTGGGGGCGGCATTGGCGGGGTCGTCAGGCCAAGGGTGGCGCGGATAGCGGCC
>CAWUNF010000199.1:0-3778 GCA_963923195.1 uncultured Hyphomicrobiales bacterium
ACATTGCGGCGGATGAAGAGATCGATTTCCTTCGACGTCGGCCAGATGTCACGCAGATAGACGGGCTTGCCCTTCTTATCATTGCCAAGCGGCTCTTTCGTCAGATCCTTCGTCACCGTGCCCGCGAGTGCGTAAGCCACAACGAGCGGAGGTGAAGCGAGATAATTCGCCTGCACGTCAGCCGACACGCGACCTTCGAAGTTGCGGTTGCCTGAGAGAACCGCAGAAGCGACGATGCCATTGTCGTTAATCGACTTGGAAATTGCTTCCGGCAGCGGTCCCGAATTACCAATGCAGGTCGTGCAGCCAAAGCCGACGAGGTTAAAGCCAACCTTATCGAGATGCTTCTGCAGGCCAGCGGTTTCGAGATATTCGGCAACAACCTGCGAGCCAGGTGCGAGCGAAGTCTTCACCCACGGCTTGGCGGTGAGGCCCTTTTCAGCCGCATTGCGTGCGAGCAAGCCCGCTGCAATGAGAACAGATGGGTTCGACGTATTGGTGCAAGAGGTGATCGCTGCAATCACGACATCGCCGTGACCGAGATCATAATTTGCACCCTTCACCGCAAAGCGCTTCGCAGCTTCGCCGACCTTCTTGTATTCGGCTTCGAGAGCGGTCGAGAAGTTGGCCGAGACGGCTTCCAGATTGACGCGGCCTTCCGGACGCTTCGGACCAGCCATCGAGGGCACAACGTCAGCGAGGTTCAATTCCATCACTTCAGTGAAGACCGGATCAGGCGACTTCGAAGTGCGGAACATGCCCTGCGACTTGGCGTATTTTTCAACGAGCGACACGCGCGACGGCGAACGGTTCGAGGTCTTCATATAATCGATGGTTTCATCATCGGTCGGGAAGAAGCCGCAAGTTGCGCCATATTCCGGCGCCATATTGCCGATGGTTGCACGGTCAGCGAGCGAGAGATTTTCAAGGCCCGCACCGAAGAATTCAACGAATTTACCGACAACGCCCTTCTTGCGCAGCATCTGCGTGACAGTGAGCGCGAGATCGGTTGCGGTGACGCCTTCCTTCAGCTTGCCTGTGAGCTTGAAGCCAATGACTTCAGGCAGCAGCATGGAAAGCGGCTGGCCGAGCATGCAAGCTTCCGCTTCAATGCCGCCAACGCCCCAACCCAGAACGGCCATGCCATTGACCATTGTTGTGTGCGAATCCGTGCCGACGAGTGAATCGGGATAAGCCACTTCGACGGTCGATGCCGCGCCACGCGCAGGCTTGTACTTTTCTTTCTTCGTCCAGACGTTCTGCGAGAGATATTCCAAATTCACTTGGTGGCAGATGCCGGTGCCCGGAGGAACGACCGAGAAATTCGAAAACGCCTGCTGGCCCCACTTCAGGAAGCGATAACGCTCGCCGTTGCGCGCATATTCAAGATCGACGTTCTTCTTGAACGCTTTGTTATTGCCAAATTCGTCGACGATGACCGAATGGTCGATGACGAGATCAACGGGAACGAGCGGGTTGATCTTCTGCGCATCGCCACCGAGCTTTGTCATCGCATCGCGCATAGCCGCGAGATCGACGACAGCGGGAACGCCGGTAAAATCCTGCATCAAAACGCGGGACGGACGGAACGCGATTTCGCGCTCTTTCTTACCCTTATTGACGAGCCATTCGGCGACGCCCTTGATATCTTCCTTGGTGACGGAGCGGCCGTCTTCAAAACGCAGCAGGTTTTCGAGCAAAACCTTCATCGACACCGGCAGATTGGAAATGCCCTTCAGGCCATTCTTTTCGGCGGCCTTCAGCGAAAAGTAGTGATAGGTCTTGGCGCCTACCGTGAGCTTCTTGCGGCATTTAAAACTGTCGAGCGAGGCCATCAGATTCCGTCCCAGAATGGAGTGTGAATGGGGTGTAGCGGAGGGCTTATAGATAATTTATTGCAGCCGCGCTACACGGACAAAAGTAAGGCTTTAAAAAAATGTTCTGGGCCTCGAACAAATGCAATAAAGTTTTAGACAAGTGTCATTCAAAAATGACAGAGCCCCTAAGAGCCGAGGACGCGTGACGAGCATTCCATTCACCTTTCCGACCTTCCGGCTGGATGCCGAAAGGCTCGCATTCCGTCGGGGTGAGCGGGTTCTTGTCGAAAATCTTTCCTTTTCGCTGCTCAATGGACAGGCATTGGTGGTGACGGGCGCCAATGGCGCAGGCAAATCGACCCTTTTGCGTGGCCTTGCCGGCTTTTTGCCCTCTTTTCACGGACGCGCCCTGCTGAACGGAGCCGAGGGCGCGCAAGAGACCATCGCCTCCCATGCCCATTATGTGGGACACCAAGAGGGCTCTAAACCCGCCCTCTCGGCACGCGAAAATCTGACCTTCTGGCAGGCCATGTTGGCGCTGCCGGGCATGGCCTCGCCGCTCACCCCATTGGCGGCCCTGACGCGCCTTGGCGTGCCGCAAGTGGCGGATCTGCCCGTCGCCTATCTCTCCGCCGGGCAGAAGCGCCGTGTCGGCCTTGCCCGCCTGCTTTTGGCCCCGCGCCCCGTCTGGATTTTGGACGAACCGCTGACCGCTCTCGATGTGGCAGGCCAAACTCTCCTCAATGGGCTCATGGCCGACCACCTCAAAATGGGCGGGATGATTATCGCCGCGACCCATGCGCCGCTCGGCATTGAGAGCCTCAATCTCACCTTGGGCGAAGGAGGTGGCTCATGAGCGCCTCGCCCCTCTCAGCCCTTTTCGCTCGTGAAATCCGCGTCGCCCGCCGGATCGGTGGGGGCGGGACGATGGGTGTCATTTTCTTCCTGATCCTCGTCACCATCGTCCCCTTTGCCATTGGGCCCGACCTCAATCTGCTCTCCCGCATTGGCCCGGCCATTCTTTGGATTGCCGCCCTGCTGGCGACCCTGCTTGGCCTCGACCGCCTGTTTCAAGGCGATCAGGAGGATGGTTCGCTCGACCTTATGCTGACCAGTGACACGCCCTTGGAGCTGATCGTGCTGGTCAAATGTCTCGCCCATTGGACTGTCACCGGCCTGCCGCTCGTCATTGCCGCACCGCTCTTTGGCTTGATGCTGGCGCTCGAACCCGAAGCGCTGTGGGGCGTCACGCTCTCGCTACTTGTCGGCACACCGGCGCTTGCCTTGCTTGGCGCCATTGGTGCGGCACTCACAGTGACCTTGCGTCGTGGTGGCTTGCTCATGGCCATCCTCATTCTGCCGCTCGCCATCCCCGTGTTGATCTTTGGTGTCTCAGCGGCAGCCGCCTCGACATCCGCGACGACACCTTTCTGGCCGCCCTTCCTCATCCTTTGCGCTTTGACACTTGGCACTTTAGCGGCCGCTCCCTTTGCGGTGGCGGCGGCGCTGCGTCACATGTCAGAGTGACACCCCTCAATTGCCTAACCCGCCCGAGGCCTCTAGACCTTCTCTCATGTGGAAATACGCCAATCCAACTTTCTTCTTGCCGCTCGTCGCCAAGCTCTTGCCTTGGTTGATTGGCGCAACCTGTGCTGCTTTCGCCATCGGTCTTTGGGGCGCGTTTTTCTCCGCACCCGCTGATTACCAACAAGGCGACACGGTGCGCATCATGTACATCCATGTGCCCGCCGCTTGGCTCAGCATGTTTTGCTATGCGACGATGACCGCTTCTGCACTTGGCACACTCGTTTGGCGTCATCCGCTCGCAGATGCGGCCCAAAAAGCAGCAGCCCCCATTGGTGCGGCTTTCACATTCATCTGCCTCGTTACAGGTTCGCTCTGGGGCAAGCCCATGTGGGGCACATGGTGGGTGTGGGATGCACGCCTCACCTCTGTGCTTG
>CAWUNF010000200.1:0-3761 GCA_963923195.1 uncultured Hyphomicrobiales bacterium
ATTTTGAACACGCTGACGCTTGGCACAATGACAGCAACTTTGGTCGTGCCATTCACCGCGCTTTGCGCTTGGCTTGTGGTGCGCCGTGCGTCGGGTGCATGGTTGCTGGATCAAATTGCCTCTGTGCCGCTGGTCTTTCCGGCGATTATTTTGAGCGTCGCCTTTCTCGATGTTTTCGTGAATATGTCGCTGCCGCTTTATGGCACTTTATTGTCGGTCATTCTGGCCTCATCCGTGCGATATTTGCCTTATGGGATGCGCTATGCGTTTGCTGGCACAATGCAGATTCATTCTGATCTAGAAGAAGCCGCCACGATTTCTGGTGCGAATAAGGCGAAAATCTTTTTCCGCATTTTGATGCCGCTTTTGGCAGCGACGCTGGTCAGTTCATGGTTGATGATTTTCTTGCTCTCAGTGCAAGCCGTGTCTTTGCCGCTTTTGCTGGTTGGTCCGGGCTCAGAAGTGATGGCTGTGACTTTGTTTGAGCTGTGGCAGAATGGTCAGGTGACGGAATTGGCCGCGATGGGCGTTCTCTGGATCATGCTGATGACAGGCGTCAGCATCACTTTCCATATGTTGACACGACGACATCAGCTCACCGTCTGATGTCGTCGCGTCTTTTTCTTTTAGCGCTTCACCGGTTCGCGTAAGCCCGCCCGCTCCATGCGTGGCAGCAATTCATCACGAATATGCGGGAAGTCGTCGATATAATTGATCATGCCGCAAGCCAGACCATCCAAGCCCATTTCATTGAGCTTGAGGAATGTCTCAACCGCATCATCATAAGAACCAACCATCGGATAGCCTGCGCCACTGATCAGGCGCGCTTTCAGATCGGTTTGTTCTTTCATCCATGTGTTGAGACGATTGCCGCGGAAATCAGCGGCATAAGCGGCTGCCTCCCAATCACCTTTTTCATGGACAATGTAATGATGATAATCTTGCGCTTCTTTGCGGGTTTTGCGCACCATCAAATGACAGCTTGCAAAAATATTGCGAAGCTGGCCGGGAGGGGCAGCGGCGCGAAAACCATCAATTTTTGGCTTTAAATCATCGAGCTTTGGAATGGATGTGAAGAGGCAATCGGCATTGCCGGCGGCAAATTCGCGCCCCGTGGGTGAATTACCAGCGCTCACCAAAATCGGGCGTGAGCCCCAATAGGGCTTGGGTTTGCCAAGCACGCCTTTGAGTTTGAACATTTGGCCATCGTGATCAAAAGGCTCATCTTCGGCCCAGATACGTTTGACGATTTCAATCCATTCTTGGCTATAGGCGTAGCGGTCGTCATGTTCTTTCAGCTCGACACCCATCATGCCAAACTCAACCGGGTTCCAGCCTGAGACAATGTTCAAACCAAAGCGGCCATGACCAATATGGTCAGCAGTGACCATTTGCTTGGCGGAGAAAACCGGATTGCAGAAAGCCACATGCAATGTGCCGAATGTGGTGATGTCTTGAGTGGAGGCAAGAAGGCCACAGGCCCAAGTGAGCGTCTCAAAGGTCGTGCCTTGCGTATCGCTTTTGCCCTGATAGCCGTGCCAGCGGCCAATGGGCAGCAGGAATTCTAATCCTGCCTCGTCAGCCAAGCGTGCGGCTTTGACATTATTGTCCCAACTGGCATTCCAGCGTTCTGGGGCAAGGGTAAGGCTGAGGCCGCCGGAGCAATTCATGCCAAACAGGCCAAGTTTGAATTTATTTTTGTTGTAGATCCGCGTTTCGTCGCGGTTGCGCGCAACCATTCTGATAACTCCCCAGATCGGCGCTCTTTTCTGACGCCTCATCACGCATTTTAAGCCCCGTTCTGAGCCCTTGGCAATGCAAGTTGGGGCCTGACTCTGCGCTGAAGCTTGCTATACTCATGGTCAATCAGCGCCTCGAGACGCTGAACCCTTGGGAGGAGCATGTCATGATGACCCGTCCGCACGCCCTTTTGGCGGCTTTCATGTCCGGCCTGTTTGTGATGCCCGGCGCCGCGCTGGCTGATAAGAGCCAGCCCCTCGCAGAGCGCAAAGCGCTTTATGCCCCGTGGAACCCGGCGGACATGACCAAGCGTCGGCAAGAGCAGGGGCTTATTGGTCCGGGCACGACAGCGCCTTTTCCCGCACCCTCTTTCCCTTCTTATTTGAAAAAGCCAGATACGATTGAAAAGCTGATGCCATCTGCGCGCTCAGCGGCACGCCAAACAGGTGGGCGCACGCCGCTTGGTCTTGTGGAAGCGGGCAAGCAATTGCTCATTGTGGTGGGCGAAATTCGTGATTCCAAGCCGAATATGATGGTGCAAGAAGCCATCAAGCGCGCGATGGAAGAGCGCGGTGTAAAAACGACCATCCTCACCGTGTGGGAATTGCTTGGCCTCACCGAGGCTGAATATTACGAATATCGCAATGGCATTCGCACTTATACGATTGGCGATGGTCAACGCGAGCTTGAATATTTCTTCAATTTTACGGGCTTTGTGCCAGATCCACCCAAGGGGCGCGACTGGGTACGCCAGCAAGATCCTGAACTTTATCAAGCCACTTGGGCTGCCCCCAAATATGACAATCCGCGTTATTCGCAGATCGCCAAAGATTATAATGATCTCGTGCCCGCGCGGTTGAATGAATGGCTCGACAAACATCCAGAGATTAGCTGGATTGTGTGGCGCTCTGGCAATCGTCCCAATACGCGCAAAATGCTCAAACAGCATGGCGAAAGATTTTTGGGCAATTACACCTATGTTGATCTCTTCGATCTGATGGGGCAGGTGCCAGATTTTCCAGCCGACGTTTGGCGTCTTGTGGAATCAAAAACCATCGAGCCATTGGGCCATGTTGATCGGGCTGAAGTGACCGATCCCGAAGGCACAGCTTTTGGGTATGACATTAGCGAAGAGGCGGCCAAAGGCTGGGCAGAAGGCGTATACAACCAAGGCCATCTTTATATGTTCCCGCCGCAAGCAACGGGCCGCACGCCCTATTCGATGGTGGAATATCCGGTGATGAAGGGCCGTTATATCCCACCCGTGCAAGCGGAAGTGCAAGGCATTATCGCTTCCACATCAAGCCATGCAGCGACCTATCCGCGCATTGAAGTGCGTGTGAAAGATGGTCTCATCTCTGATGTCAAAGGCGGCGGGCTTTATGGCGAAGGTTTAAAGCTGTTTCAAAATTATCCCGGCACGAAAGAGCTGACTTGGCCGATGCAGAAAAAGCCCGGCTATTGGTGGCTTTATGAAGCGGGCATGGGAACCAATCCAAAATATTTTAAACATCCAGGCGAAGTGAACGACGGCAATAATTTATCTGAGCGCAATGTTGCTGGCGTGATTCATTGGGCCTTTGGGGCAGAAGTCGCAATGGGCCCAGATATTGTTGGGCCTTGGGCGAAAGAGACCGAAGATTTTGCAACCAAGCATAATGTGCCCAAAGGCCATTCCATGCATCAGCATAATCTTTTGCCGACCTATCAGGTGCGTGTGCGTGATCTTGATCAATGGATCACATTGGTCGAACACGGTGGCCTGACATCGCTGAAAGACACTTATGTGCGCGCGCTTGCCTCGCGCTATGGCAATCCTGATCGCGTGCTCAATCGTGATTACGTGCCGGAGATTCCCGGCATTAATGCGCCTGGGTCTTATGATGAATATGCGCGCAATCCCGGTGCCTATTGGACCAAATGGGCTGCGAGCATTGAAGACGGTAAGAATTCTTATTTTAAACCGTGAGTGGAGTGGAGTTCATCATGTCGCGCAAAGCTCTTTATCTGCTCACCGCCTT
>CAWUNF010000201.1:0-3761 GCA_963923195.1 uncultured Hyphomicrobiales bacterium
AGCCCCATGCCATAGGCAGAGAGCACAGAAGACAGCGGATGAATGAGCACGCGGCGCATCCCAAGCGCATCAGCAACAAGACAAGCGTGCTGACCGCCCGCACCACCAAAACAATTCAGCGCATAATTTGTGACATCATGCCCGCGCGCGACAGAAATATTTTTGATCGCTTCCGCCATATGGGCGACGGCAATGGTGATGAAACCATCTGCCATGTCTTCCGGCGTGCGTGTCAGGCCATTGCTTGCCGCAAGATCGGCAAAGCGTGAGCGCACAATCTCAGCGTCGAGCTTTTCATTTTGGTTGGCGCCAAAGATCGCGGGGAAGAAATCCGGCAGCAGCTTGCCGACCATGACATTGGCATCAGTGACGGCCAGCGGCCCGCCGCGCCGATAACAAGCGGGGCCCGGATTGGCCCCCGCTGAATCTGGCCCGACGCGAAAACGCCCGCTCTCATAGGCCAGCACAGAGCCACCACCCGCTGCAACCGTGTGAATTTGCATCATCGGCGCGCGCAGACGCACGCCCGCCACTTCTGTTTCAAATGAGCGTTCAAAATCGCCCGCAAAATGCGCGACATCAGTCGATGTGCCGCCCATATCAAAACCAATGACGCGTTTGAAACCCGCCGCACGCGCCGTCTCTGCCATTGCAACAACGCCACCTGCCGGGCCAGACAGAATAGCATCTTTGCCCGTGAAGCGATCAGCAGCAACAAGCCCGCCCGCCGATGTCATGAAATAAAGCCGCGTGGAGGAACCCAATTCACGCGCGACTTTCTCAACATAGCGCGCGAGAATCGGCGTCAGATAAGCATCGGCCACAGATGTGTCACCGCGCCCAATGAATTTCACCAAAGGTGAGATTTCATGGCTGACAGAAATTTGCGTAAAGCCAATTTCATGCGCGAGGCGGGCTGCTTCTCTCTCATGTTCGGCAAAACGCCAGCTATGCATGAAAACAATAGCCGCGGCACGAAAGCCTTGGGCATAGGCTTGCGCAAGATCACGGCGCAAAGTCTTTGCATCGAGTGCGCGCTCAATCACGCCATCCGCCAGCACGCGCTCATCGACTTCCAGCACGCCTGCATAAAGCTGCTCAGGCTTTTCGATCTTCAGCGCAAAAATATCGCGCCGCGCTTGATTGCCGATTTCGAGCGCATCACGAAAACCACGCGTTGTGACCAGCAACACGCGCTCGCCCTTGCGCTCCAACAAAGCATTGGTCGCGACCGTCGTGCCCATTTTAACGGATTCGATCAGCCCATCTGGAATACGCGCCAAGATGGAAAGGTTGAGGCAGCGACGAATGCCTGCAATCGCTGCATCTGCATAGGCCTCAGGATTTTCTGACAGCAATTTATGAACATGCAGACGGCCAGACGGATCACGGCCAATCACATCGGTGAATGTGCCGCCGCGGTCGATCCAAAATTGCCATTGGCCCGTCATGCTGCAAGCCTAGAGCGAGAAACGGCCGACCTCAATCACGCCATTGCCATCCAATCGCATGCCGCGGATCACACCTTCAATGCGCCAGCGCGCATCCTCACGTGTGATCTCATAAAGGTGCCAAGCCGCGCGATGGCGCTCTGTGCCCGGCACGGCGGAAGCCGAAGCCACGCCGACCACCGGCACCTGTCCCTGCGGGCCTTCGAGATAAGCAATTGAATGGCGATGATTATGGCCATGCAAAATAAGCTCTGCACCATGAGCGCGAATGATTTTCTCAAAAGCACGCGAGTCGGTGAGGCCACGCCCTGGTGTTGCGCCAGATGTGTGCGGTGGATGATGGATCATCACAACACGCATCAGCCCGCGCGTGTCATCGAGCATTTGTGCAAAGCGCGCGCGTTGAGCCGCACCCAAGCGACCATTGGCGAGCAAAGGTGCGGTTGGCACGCCAGAGGTTAGGCCGATGATGGCGACATCGCCCCGCTGACGCAGATAAGGAAAAGCATCCGCACGCGTCTCATCACCCGCCATCCACGGCGCAAAAGTTTTTGCGATGAAAGGCATGGCGGAGGGCACATAGGCATCATGATTGCCCGGCACAAAACTCACGCCCTGCGCCTCGCCCAAAGTTTTCAACCAATCCGCCGCGAGTGGAAATTCAGCGGGCAGGCCAATGTTCAAAATATCGCCTGTCATAGCGATATGATCGGGCGCTTGTGCGCGCAGGTCCGCAACAATGGCGGCCAGCACATCCATATTGTGAATGCGTCCACGCCGCTGCCAATTCACATAGCCCGTGAAGCGTTTGCTGATCAGCTCACGCCAATGCGGCTTCGGCAAAGGGCCAATATGTGAATCGGAAAGATGGGCGAGGCGAAAATTCATGCGAAAGGTCACGCGCCGCCGATCAATATGCCAGCCAGAAGGACAATCACACCGCCGAGCACAATTTGGAAAACCGCCTGCAGGAAAGGCGTATCCATATATTTCGCGCGCACCCAAGCAATCGCCCAAAGCTCGACGAAAACAACCACGCTCGCAAGACCTGTCGCAATCCAGAAAGCATTGTTCCAGCTATCTGGCACAAGATAGGGCAATGTATGGCCAATGCCGCCGAGCGTTGTCATGAGACCGCAAATCGTGCCGCGCAGCCAAGGCGAACCGCGCCCCGTCAATGCGCCATCATCCGACAAAGCTTCTGCAAAGCCCATTGAAATGCCCGCACCAATGGATGCGGCCATGCCAACCAAGAATGTTTCCCAATTCGAATGGGTGGCGAAAGCAGCCGCGAATAAGGGCGCAAGAGTTGAGACAGACCCATCCATCAAGCCGGCCAAACCCGGCTGCACATATTGCAGCACGAACATGCGATGGGCGGTGGAGGCTTCTTCTTCCTTTGCTTCTTCGGTCAGAAGATTACGTTCCAATTCTCCCGCATGGCGGCCGTGGCTCTTTTCCACTTCCGCGAGATCGCCGAGCAATTTGCGAATTTCAATATCCGTCGTCTGCGCCGCAGCGCGCTCATAAAAACGCGCGGCTTGATATTCCATATTCTCCGCTTCTTTGCGGATGGTCTCGAGCGGCAGATTCTTCGTGAGCCAAATGGGGCGGCGTTTCAAAAAGCCCTTCACGTCTTCGCGGCGGATGGGTGGCAGATTGGTGCCAAAGCGCTGCTCATACATGGTGAGCAAAGCATGACGATGCTCGCGCTCTTCTTCCGCCATTTCCTCAAAGACTTTGGCCGAAGCAGGATAGCGTTCCGCCAAATCTTCCGCGAATGTCGCGTAAATGCGGCTATCCTCTTCCTCCGAGGCAATGGCCACGGCCAAAATTTCACGGGCGCTGAGATCGGCAAAGCTTTTCACGGGATGACATCTCCGACTGGTCGCCTGTTGTTTAGAATCCTTCTAAGAGGAGCGGAAGGGTTTTTTAGCCGCACCCCGAAAGGAAAGTGGACGCATGAAAAGGCTTTTCCAAGACGCCATTCGAAAAAGCGTTAGCCGAGCCATGCCCTTTATAGCCCGCCTCACCCGTCCGCTCACGATGGGCGTGCGGGCCTTGGTGCTGGATGGAGAGGGCCGCATTTACCTGATCCGGCATTCTTATACGGCGGGCTGGCACATGCCGGGCGGGGCTATCGAGCCCGGAGAGACGGCTGCAGAGGCGCTGGCGCGAGAGCTGTGGGAAGAGACGGGCCTCAAACTGCAAGAGGAGGGCGCCCTTTTTGCGCTTTATCTCAACCGGCGCTGGTCGGCCCGCGACCATGTGGCGCTTTATGTGGTCCGAACTTTTGAAAGGACGGATCAC
>CAWUNF010000202.1:0-3736 GCA_963923195.1 uncultured Hyphomicrobiales bacterium
CGAGATCCTCTCTGGTCTCGTGGGCTCGGAGATGTGTATAAGAGACAGTCGAACTTCCAGCCATGATAGGGGCAGCGCAGCCCACATTCTTCATTGCGTCCAAACCAGAGCGACACACCACGATGCGCGCAAAATTCGTCAATGAGACCCAAGCGGTTTTCGCTATCGCGGAAGGCGAGCAGGCGTTCAGACAAAAGCTTGACGCGCACCGGCGGGCAATCAGCCTCCGGCAATTCCTCAACCAATAAGGCGGGGATCCAGAAACGACGAAACACCTCGCCCATCGGCGTGCCGGGTCCGGTTTGGGTGAGCAATTGGTTCTGTTCGGCCGTCAATGTCATCGTGATCGCTCCCTCGAATCCCGCGCTCTTCAGCGGCTTGCCGCCGCCTTGTTCTTTTGGCCTCAAAATTTGACTCGCTCAGCCGATACAGCTAGAAATTTTGCAAGTCAATGTTGATCAATAATCAACATGCTCGCATCAACTTCACCCTTAAAAAAGGGGATCAGGCGGGCAGAAAAAATGAAACCGAACAGGTTACAGGGGGGAGATCATGCTTACTGCGGTCAGGGGGATCCTTGCAGCTCTATCCGTTGTCGGATTTAGCTCGGCTCTGCATGCTCAAGATTTCTACACGGGAAAGCAACTAAAGCTCATCGTCGGCACAGATGCGGGCGGCAGCTACGATATGGCAGGCAGATTGATTGGCCGTCACATTACGCGACATATTCCTGGCGCGCCAAATCTGGTCGTTCAGAATATGCCGGGTGCAAGCAGCCTCAATGCGATGAACTATATCTACAATATCGCACCACAAGACGGCACAGTGCTCGGCGTCGTTGTGCAATTAATCCCGCAATATTATCTCTTCAAAGATCCGGGCGTGCGCTACGACGCGAGCAAAATCAACTGGATTGGCAACTTCAATTCTTCGGTCAGCGTTTATGCTGTTGCCAGCAATGTGGTCATCAAAGACCTGTCCGAGATTTTTCAAAAACCTATTATGTTCGGCGCATCCAATAGAACGGGCTCGGGTGGTGCAGATATTCTGCTGACCAATAATGTTCTGGGAACAAAATTCGAACTCATCACAGGTTACAAAGGTGGCGCAGATATAGACCTTGCGATTGAGCGAGGCGAAGTCCAAGGCCGCGCAGCACAATCATGGGACGGGTGGAAATCCACGCGACCGGATTGGGTGCGCGACGGCAAAATTAAGGCTCTCATGCAAGTTGGCCTTAAGCGCGATCCAGAATTACCGAACGTGCCTCTCATCACCGAACTTGCCAAAACCGAAGAACAGAAAGCCATCCTCAATCTGTTCTCGAGCACAGTTGCTTTTGGCCGGCCTCTGGTTGCAGGGCCCGGCGTTCCCCGCGACAGAGTAGAGATTCTCCGTCAAGCTTTCACCAATATGGTGAAGGACCCGCAGTTCATTAAAGATGCCAAAACAAATAATTTCGACGTTTCACCGGTCTTGGGCGCGGATCTTCAGCGCATCGTTGATGACATGCTTAAAGTCCCCGAAGAGACTGTGAAAAAAGCGCAAGAAGCCATGTCGAAATAGGTCTGAAGCAAAATAAACCATGTCGAAAAAGGTCTTCTGACCTTTTTCGACTGGGCGGTGATGGAATGACACAAAAGAAGTCGCAACTTGATCTTGTTGATGCAAAGGGCGCTGCCGAATTTCTCGGCATCAAGCGGCAGACGCTATACGCTTATGTCAGCCGTGGTTTGATCCGTTCATCATCCACAACAGCGACGGGCGCAAAAATGTATACGCGCCAAGATCTCGAACAATTGCGCATGACTGGACGGCGCGGGAGCAAGACGCCCATCCTTGGGCTTACGCGCAACGGGACAGCCTTGCCAACATCAATCACCTCTATTGATGAGCGTGGCCCCTCCTACCGCGGCAAGCCCGCTATCGATCTTGCCAAAATGGGGCGCCCTTTTGAAGATTGTGTTGAGCTGCTTTGGACCGGCGTTTTGCCAACACGCTCTATCGAATGGGCAGCTCCTCACATTCCAGACAATTTCAGCGCGCTGGCTACACTCCTCAATCATGGCAGCGATCAACCCTCAACCCGACAAGTTCTGGCCGTTGTCACCTCTGCTTATGCCGCAAGAATGGGGCGAAGCCCAGAGGCCTCGCTGGGCGGCGCACTTCTTGCCGCACGCCAACTTCTCCAAATTTTGGCAGCAAGCGTTGGCCTTTTATGCGGCCAATCCCCCGATCAATGTTTCAATATGGCTCGTCACTCAATTGCAACATGGATTGCGCGCGGCACATCCATACCTCTTTCGCAAGAACATATAGAAGCAATTAATGCCTCATTGATTCTCAGCGCAGATCATGAACTTGCACCCTCAACTTATGCGGCCCGCGTGGCCGCATCAGGTGGGGCGGATATTTTCGCCTGTGTGACAAGCGGCTTTGGGACATTTGAAGGCCCATTAAACGGGCTTGGTTGCGACGAGCCAGAAACACTCATTCGCTCCGCCGCTTCTGCGCGCGATTATGTGGAATTGCTCAAAGCTCGGATGAAGCGCAAGGAAGAGCCAATTGGTTATAACCATCCTTCCTATCCAAGCGGCGACCCAAGAGCGCTTTATCTGATTGATCTCGCGCGCAGCATAGCGGCGAAAGACAGCGCTTTTCAAATGATCGCCGAATGCATGTCAGCCGCAGAAGATGAATTTGGCCTCAAGCCCAGCCTTGCGCTTGCCCTTGTTGCTATGGCTGGCGCCCTTCGCATGCCCGCCGAAATGTCAGGCGCACTCATGGCCATTGGGCGCACATCGGGCTGGATTGCGCACGTCTTTGAGCAGAGGACAGTGGGTGAGATTGTGCGCCCGCGCACGCGCTATATCGGCCCGCCGGTAGAGGTTTCACCCGTTTGATTTTTGAAAAACAGATCTGCGCATCGATCGACGGAGAATAAAATGACCATCGTGCCGAAAGTGAACCGGATTCTCAGCGTCTCCTTAGGCGTGCGCGACCTTGCTGCTTCCGAAACATTTTACGAAAAGGTTTGGGGACTTCGCCGCACACATGCAGAAAATGGCAAAACCTATTTCGGCGCGATGGGCGCAGACCATCACATTGTCTCGCTCGCACAAACCGGCCGCCCTAGTCTTTTGAACGTGCGATTTGGCGCGCCTTCGCGTGAATCGGTCGATGCGCTCTATAATCATGCGCGCAGCTTGGGCATTCACATCATCCACGAACCAAAAGCATTTTCACCAGCAGATGGTGGCGGCTTTGGCTTTTCTGTGAAAGCACCAGAGGGACAAATTCTCACCATTGTGACGCAAAGCGCCGAGCGCGCACCCGAACAAATTGATGCAGCGCCCTCCAAACTCTCACATATTGTTTTCAATAGCGCTCAAATCGATCAGATGACGGCTTTTTTCATCGATGTTTTGGGATTTAAATTAAGCGATGAAACTGTGCCGATGAAATTCATCCGCTGCTCGAAAGATCATCATTCAGTTGCACTCGCCAAAGGGGATGGCCCCTCGATCAATCATATTGCTTTTGAAATGCCAGACCTTGATGCGCTGATGTCTGGCTCAGGTCGCTTGCGGAGCGAAGGCTATAATATTGAATGGGGCGTCGGACGACACGGACCCGGCAATAATATTTTTTCCTATTTTATCGAGCCCAATGGCTTTGTTGTCGAATATACGACCGGTATGCAGCAGATTGATGAAGCCACATATAAGCCGCAGAC
>CAWUNF010000203.1:0-3733 GCA_963923195.1 uncultured Hyphomicrobiales bacterium
CAATAGGGGAGATTAAGCTGCGCGGAGGTGAGCCCCTGCGGCTTATACGGCCAGCCCACATGATCGACTGTCACACGCGAGCCGTGCACAATGATTTTTTCAATATCTTCGAGTTTAAAGGGGCGGCGAGCTTGAATGTCACGAATGCCATCCAGCGTTGTATGATTAGAGCCAACGCAAGAATAAAATTTGAGCGCGATTTGCATGGTTTCAAAACGTTCGCCCAAACCATCCGACAAAGCGGCAAGATTGAAGCGATCTGTGGAGCGTGAAAAAGTCGTGCAGAAGCCACCATATTCGCTCTCCAACACATCTTGAATGCCGGTAAATCCTTTTTTGGCGAGAATGGCGCCATAATAACCTGATTGCGCAGAGCGGCCCGCATGCATGCGCTTCACCATTGAGCCATATTGCGCGGCCATGAGACCGGCAGCCTGCGTGCCGCCAATACCAAGCGCATTCACTGTTTGGCCCACATCCAACCGCAAAGCGCGCGCTGATCCAGCAGCCGCTGAAAACACACCCAATGTCGCACCTGAATGCCAGCCTTGGCCAATATGCTCTTGGCCCATGCAAATGCCGACACGCGGACCAATTTCATAGCCAGCCACAGTCGAGGCCAAAAATTCCTTGCCAGAAATGGACGCATCTTTTTCAAGAATGGCGAAAATACCAGGAAGCGTCACTGCGCCAACATGCAAAACACCCACACGATGCACATCATCCAGCTCGAAACTTTGCACCAGCGAGCCATTAATCAAAACTGCATGCGGTGAGGACAATTTATCTTTCGTACCCCAAACGGACGCATCAGCGGTTTTATCAACTTCACCCAAAGTCTCCCGCAAAATACGGCTCCAGGGCAGATTCACGCCATAAATAGCGCAGCCTAAAGAATCGAGCGTCAGCAATTTGATGCGTTTCAAAACATCAGATGGAATCCGCTCAAAAGTAAAGCCACTGACAAATTCCGCCATCGCGCGGGTGTGCGGATTATCGCCATTATGGGATTTTGCCATTGTCTTTCCTTTTCTTGTTTAGCAGAGCCAATCGATCTGCGGCTCATCTTCAATCTTCAAAAGGCGCATGAAGATCTCATGCGCATCACCAGAATAATCACGCGTCATGATATCAAAGCGCTCGCGCAATTGAACGGGCGTAAGCGGCATTCCCGGCGTACCGGGGAATTCTGCCATCTCTTGCTCCAATACGCGACCATCTGTCAGCGTGAGAACAGAACGCGTCATCCAATCTGAATGACTTTCGCGTCCATCACTCACCACGCTGATTTTGCGCGCGAGCGCCATAATGGATGCATCTTGTAATTTTGATGGATCAAAACTTGCCGGATCAGCCGCATTGCCTGTTAAGGCGCAAGCCAGAGAGAAGGGGATGGAATAATTGGCCAGTGCCGGATCTGTGGGCGCTTGATTGCCATTTAATTCGGCCATGCGACTTGTGCCATGAACAATAATCTTGGCCACTTGCGCGGCTTTTAACCCCAAATCGCGCTGCCAAGATTCTGCGGCATAAATGGCGGTATGGGCGGTGATGTGACAGGGATAACGCTTGAGACAAATTTTGAGCGTCTCAAAATCTTCGCCTAAACCTGCCGTGAGTTTGGCAAGATCCTGCTTGCCACAAAATGTGGCGAGAAAACCGCGCTTGCCTTCAAGCGATTCGTGCGGGCCTTCATAACCGCGCTCAGCCATTTGTGCAGCAAAAACGCCATTCTGCGCCGCCCGCCCGATATGCAGACGCTTCACCATCGCGCCCTGCCCCTCATAGGCAAATTGCATGAGGCCCGCCGACAGCGACAAAGCCAAACCAAAAGCAGAATTCATCTTATCTGCATCAAGACCATAAATTTTGCCCGCCGCAACGGCTGCGCCAAATGGACCTGTCAAACCCGGCGCATGAAACCCACGCGGTTCTGCTGAATGCAAAGTAGACGCGCCAATGCGCATCATCACTTCAAAGCCTGCAATAATGGCTTCAAGAAGTGCCCGGCCCGATGCGCCCCGTTCTTGGCCAGCAGCAAGCGCTGCCGCCACAACAATGGCACCTGGATGAACGCCAGCACCGGGCTTGCGCAACGAATCCAATTCCAGCGCATGGGCCAAAAGGCCATTGGCAAAAGCGGCCTGCTCAGCGGCAAGGCGCACATCAGAAAGGCCGATCAGACGGCAGGCCCCTTGCGATTGACGCGCTTGAGCAATGGCAAGCGCACCCCATGTCGTTTTTTGACCACGCACGGCAATAGCGAATGTATCAATCAAACATTCACGCGCGCGCGCAATGACATGGGCTGGAACTTGATCCAGTGAAAAATCAGCGGCAAAACGAGCCAGTGTTGCGCTTTCTCCAGCCATTCAATTCAGGCCTGTTTTAAGAGGATTTCATTGCCGTCGCGGATAAGCTGCGTGCCCATTTCGCGCGAACGCTTTTCAAGATCTTTAAATTCATCCTCTTCCTGCATGAGATCGCAAATATAAGTTTCGTTTTCGTCATTGTGACGGACGAATTCAAAGCTAGCGCGCTCAACACCTGTGCCGTCAAATTGAACCTTGGCCAACATGCCAATCCAATCGCCATGCGTGATGCCGCCATGACCCGTGTGGAAAGAGAAAGAGCCAAGTCCGTAATAAATTGGCTTGCCCTTATATATTTCGACGCCCAAGGAATAATGCGGTCCGTGTCCGATCACGACATCTGCACCACCATCAATGGCGGCATGTGCAATCTCTTTCATATAGTCGAGCACATCCTTGTGCAGACCCCAGTGGAAAGAGCAGACGACAATATCAGCCTGTTTGCGAGCCTGTGCGAGATCAGCCTGAAACTTCTCCAAATAGGCTTTGTCGGCCCAAGTCAGAATATACGGCGGAATGCCGGGCCTATTCATCGGCGGAATTTCACGCTTCATTTTATACATAGGCACTTGATAGGCCGTATGGCCGCGGATCACCGCAATGCCTGCAGAATGTTTGGTGGCTTCGTGATTTGTTGCCCAATAGACAGAGCTGCGCTGCAGAAAGGCAATTTTTTTGCCTCCGCGTTCAACAAAAGCGGGTGCGCGTGCGGCCGCATCATCAGCGCCAGCACCGGTATGAGGAATACCAGCGCGATCTAAATAGCCGATGGATTCATTGATCGCCTGCTCACCATAATTAACATTATTAGCAAGCCCGACCACTTCAATCCGCGCCTTTTTGAGGGCTGTTTCGGTGACTTTGGGATCTGAAAAGAAACCCTCCACATGCGTTGAACCTTCATTCAATCGCGCGGTCAGGCAACATTCGAGATTGGAAAAAACCAGATCGGCTTTGGCAAAAGTATCACGTACTTTCCGAAAGGGGACATCTGGATCGGTGACATTCATCAGATTAACGTCACCAGTGAGCATGAGGGTGAAGGTCATCCTTTTCTTCCCTTAATCAGCAATATCATTGAGGCCGGGCACGACCAGCGAGGAAATGGGGATCATTTTTTCCATATCTTTGATCGCCACCATATCGCGCATCATATTTTCAAGTGGCTTGCGGTGAATGGTGCTGGTGCGTGCAAAAAACTCGATCTTCCGCAAGAAATCATAGGAATCTTCGATTTCCTTGCGATCAGATTTGGCTGCTTCAACCATAATATCGATGGCTTCTGATCGATGTTGATCATCATAAAACCAGGCCACCGCCTCATCGATTGCCGCATTAATCTCTTTTGCTTCTTTCATATT
>CAWUNF010000204.1:0-3729 GCA_963923195.1 uncultured Hyphomicrobiales bacterium
CAATGCCTGAGCCGCTGATGGTGAGCGAGACGGCGCGCGCTTCCAGATTCTTATCCGCGCGCGCAAAATTCAGCACATAATTATGCATGCTGTTGTTATAGTAGAAAAAGCTATTGCCGACCCACAATAAGGATTGCGGAATTTTATCGGCGGCCGCCGCAAGCCCTGAAAAGACAAAACAAAAAAGAGCCGCTGCCATTGAGCGTTTAAAAATCATGTCACCCCCCTATTTTTATCAGGGGAGGATGACATTGACTGTGGTGAAGAACAAGCCGGAGATTTAAAAAGGCGAGCCTTGGCCCGCCTTTTCTGGAGTGCTTTCCCCCACGCTTGAAGGGCGTTTATGAGGGCGGCTTAAACGTCGAAGAAAACGGTTTCGTTTTCACCTTGGATAACAATATCGAAGGAATAGACCGTCTTGCCATCCTTCTGCGAAGGCTTGGCGATCAAAGTCTCACGACGCTTCTTCAATTCAATGCCGCGCAAAATCGGATCGGCCTCATTGGCCTTTTCCTCATCAGCAAAATAGAGGCGCGTGTTGAGCCCCATATTAATGCCGCGCGCCACGATCCAAAGATTGATATGTGGCGCTTGCACCTTGCCTTCGCGGCCAGCCACGCAACCAGGCTTCACCGTATAGAAACGGAAAATGCCCGTTTCGAAATCGGTGCAAGCACGACCCCAGCCGCGGAAATTCGGATCAATCGAACCCTGCTTCTGGCGATCACCTGGATGGTTATAACGACCATCGGCATTGGCCTGCCAGGCTTCAATCAAAGCATCGCGGACAAGAGAACCAGAGCCGTCGAACACGCGACCTTCGATGATGATCTGCGCACCGCGCGTGGTCGCGCCGACGAGATTATTATCGAAGTTATTTTGAAAAATATCGAAGCCCGCTTGATGCGGCGCCAGACCAATATGGACATAGGGGCCTGCCGTCTGCGAGGCGGTTTCCTTGAGATATTTGACGCTCATGGATCAATTCCCTTCCAGACGGTTTTCAAACAGCGTGGAGCGACGACCACGCAAAACCATATCGAAACGATAGGCCATTGTGTCATCGGGCACAGACGCATTGAGATCGAGCGGGGCAATCAAACGATTGATCGCCTCTTCATCGGGAATGGTCTTGATGATCGGGCAGACTTTAATCAGCGGGTCGCCTTCAAAATACATCTGCGTGATCAGGCGCTGCGCAAAAGCATTGCCAAACAGCGAGAAGTGAATGTGAGCCGGACGCCAGCTATTCACATAATTGCGCCACGGATAGGGACCGGGGCGAATGGTGCGGAAATAATAATAGCCATTCTCATCCGTCAATGTGCGGCCGCAGCCACCAAAATTCGGATCAATCGGCGCAAGATAAGTATCGTTCTTGTGACGATAGCGCCCGCCCGCATTGGCTTGCCAGAATTCCACCAACGTATTGGACAGACCGCGACCATTTTCATCGAGCACATAGCCATGAACAATGATGCGCGGACCAATGGCCTCGCCACCCTTGGCGTAATTCAAGATGAGATCATTATCGAGCATACCAAGCTCGTTATGACCAAAGACCGGGCCTGTCGTTTCCGACACCGTATGGTCAATCGACAAAAGCGCATTGCGCGGCGAGCGCAAGACGCTCGTCTTATAGATCGGTGTATAGGCCGGCGATTGCGCGGCATAATCGCGGCGATACAGCTCCGGATAGGGATTGGTCCCTTCCTTCAGAAAAGCTGGCGGGGCATGAGACATGAGATCGTTCACGGGCGGCTCCCTCCATGAGCATGGATCCCCGTCCTTGCGGCGGGGTTCGGGGAAAGAGATTGACTGACCCATTTCAAAAGTAAATCTTTTGATTATAATGGAACCCATGAAAAAAAATGATCATTGGGATCTCGACGGCCATCTGCTTCGGCTCTTCCTCACTGTTTTGGAAGAAGGTTCGATCACGGCCGCAGGCGCACGGCTTGGCCTGACCCAATCGGCTGTCAGCCAGAATATCCAGCGCCTGCGGGAGATCACCCGTGACCCGCTCTTTGTGCGCGCCGGACGCGGGATCATTCCGACCGATCATGCCAAAGCCTTGGCAGAACCCGCTCAACGTCTGCTGGAATCTTTGCGGGATTTTTCGGCCGGCTCGCAATTCAATCCGAAAAGCGCTGAGATCACCCTCACCATTGCCGCCAATGATTTTCAACGCGACCTCTTATTGCCGGCCTTATTCCAACGGCTCAGCGACAAAGTGCGCCATGTGAGCCTGCGCGCCATTCCCTCCAACTTGCCCAATGCAGAAATGCTGCGCACGGGGCGCTGCGATCTTTTGATCACGCCTCTCCCCCCGCAAGGCACGGATATTATGCAAAAGCATATTTTGCAGGATCATTATGCTTGCTATTTCGACCCCGCTGCACGCGAAGCGCCGCCCAATGCCGAAGATTATCTGCAAGCGCGCCACATTACGGTGGTCTATACCGATAATGAACGGCTGAACTTTGATAAAATTCTTGAAGCCAGCGGCATACGTCGCAACATCGCAGTCTCAGTGCCGAATTTTTCGGGCGTGCCCGCTTTTCTCAAAGGCACAGCCATGCTCGCCACCATGCCGCAGCTTTTGGCAACATCCTTGATGCGGGATTTCGCCTCATGCCCCGTGCCCCTCAAAGGCCGCACACCCGCCAATTTTGACCATCTACCTATGTATTTGGCTTGGCATCGTCGCTCGCAAAATGATGCCGCCCATCGCTATATCCGTGGCCTGATCGAAGAGATTTCGCAAAAGCACGATATGGCGCGCGCCGCCATACCCTCATCCGCACAAGCCTATTCAAAATAAGACGCCTTTGATTGGCTTTTCCCTCATCGAGCGCCCTGCGCTTGCCGACCTTCAAAGACCGACATAGCCTGACGCCCATAAAGATAAAAATCTTGGGAGGATTCGATGACCCTGTCTCGTCGTCACTTGTTGCAAGCTGCCTCTGGTGCGGCCGCCTTGCCGCTTTTGGGGTTTCAAGCGCAAGCGCAAAGCGCCTATCCCAACAAGCCCATTCGTCTCTTTGTTGGCTTTGCCCCCGGTGGCTCGACAGACACAATCGGGCGCATTATCGGCCAAGTGCTGGGCGAGCGTCTTGGCCAATCTTTCGTCATTGAAAATCGCCCGGGTGCGGGAACCAATATTGCAACCGAAGCTGCCATTCGCGCCACGCCAGACGGCTATACGCTTTTAATGGTCGGGCCATCCGTCACGATCAATGCGACGCTCTATAAAGAGCTGAATTTTAATTTCCTGCGCGATGCAACACCTATTTCAAGCATTGCGAGCCAAGCGCAAGTCATGCTTGCCAATCCGAAACTGCCTTTCAAAAATGTTGGTGACTGTATCGCCTATGCCAAAGCCAATCCCGGCAAATTGACCATTGCCTCAGCGGGCATTGGCTCTATCGGCCATTTGTCGGGCGAGTTGTTCAAGATGAAAGCGGGCGTTGACATGTTGCATGTGCCTTATCGTGGCGCAGCACCGGCACTTGCTGATCTTGTCAGCGGACAAGTGGATATTTCTTTTGCAGGCATTGCAGGCTCGGTGGAATTTGTGCGGGCTGGCACTTTGCGTGCACTGGCTGTCTCCACCAAGACACGCTCCGACAGCCTGCCAGATGTGCCAACCGTGGCTGAATTTGTACCGGGCTATGAAAGCAATGATTGGTTTGGCATGGCGGCACCCAAAAATATTCCGCCAGATAT
>CAWUNF010000205.1:0-3703 GCA_963923195.1 uncultured Hyphomicrobiales bacterium
ACCGACCGGGGAAATGGCCGCCCCGGCAGAGGCCGAGGGGCCACCCCGCAAACAATGAGGATGCAATGGGTATCTTACCCATTTGTATCGTTCTCAGTGTGAAGAAAACCAGGCGCGGCTTCTCAAACGCCTCTGGTTGGCCTTCCTCTGAGAGCGAGGGAGGCGGGCCAAAACCCGTCTCCCACTCCTTCAATATAAACGAAACAGCGCTTTTTTCAATCGCCTCAAGCTTTACTGCCTAAGTCGGCGACTTTGACAATTTTATAAAGTCCTTCATCGCCTTGGCCGAATTGAATCCTAAATGTGGTGCCGACGCGCATTTCACAATCGCGCAAATTGCACATCCAAAAAGCCTCGCCTTGGAACGCGATGCGACCGGTTTCATCCAATGTGAACGGACGCTGCGCGCCATCATAATCAATGCAGCCGAAAGCGAGACTGGGGCCGACGACCCTGCCCTCTTCAATCACGAGATCAACCGCAAGCGGGCTTTCCCGACTGTCGTCCATCCAACGGGCAATCACGCGCATCATGCTCATCGCGCCACGCGCTCCAACAGGCACGCATCACCATAGGAATAGAAACGATATTTTTGTGCAATCGCATGGGCATAAGCCGCGCGCATTCGATCAAGCCCTGAAAATGCTGAGACCAGCATAAACAAAGTCGAGCGTGGCAGATGGAAATTGGTCAAAAGCACATCAATTGCTTTGAAGCGATAGCCGGGCGTGATGAAAATCGACGTATCGCCTGAGAATGGATGCACGATGCCTGCATCATCAGTGGCCGTTTCAAGAATACGCAGAGACGTCGTTCCAGTTGCAACAATGCGCCCGCCCTTGGCGCGCGCCTCATTCAAGCTTTGCGCAACCTCAGGCGAGACTGTGCCCCATTCGGCATGCATTTTATGATCTTGCGTATCTTCCGCTTTGACCGGCAGAAACGTGCCCGCGCCCACATGCAAGGTTACACGTAGGATGCGAATGCCCGCAGCTTCCAAACAGGCGACGAGTTCCGGCGTGTAATGCAGACCAGCCGTGGGAGCTGCAACAGCGCCCGGCTCATTGGCAAAAAGTGTCTGATAATCAGCGCTATCTTTGGAGTCTTCAGGCCTTTTGCCCGCAATATAGGGGGGCAAAGGCATGTGTCCGAGATTGATAATCGCATCATCGAGCGCCGGTCCAGATAAAGAAAAATCGAGGAGAATTTCACCCCCCTCACCTTTCTCCACCACATCGGCATGCAACTGACCCATCAAACAAGCAGCGTTTTCATTGGCTTGCCCAAAAGAAATGCGCTCGCCTTCTTTGAGCTTTTTGGCGGGGCGAACAAAGGCGCGCCACCGGCTCTCACCTTCGCGCTTATGCAGCATGACTTCCATGCGCGCGACAGCATCCCCACGACGCCGCGTCCCATCTAATCGCGCCGGGATCACACGCGTATCATTGACAACCAAAATATCCCCGGCCCGCAGAATCTCAGGCAAATCGCGCACATGTCGATCTGCAAAAAGCCCCTCTCCTGCAGGCACATGGAGCAAACGCGCGGAATCGCGTGGCTCGGCTGGACGCAGCGCGATCCGATCTTCTGGCAAGTCAAAATCGAAGAGATCAACTTTCATGAGTATCGCGCTTTAAGCAAAGCGCGTCTCCATCTCATTCACCAATTGAACAATGAGCCCGCCCAGATCACCCGAAGTCAGCACCAGCACAACATCACCCGGCACCAACGCGCTTGTGATATGCGCGATATTTTCACCATTGTCTTTTGACAAGCGCGTGACCTTGCAGCCTGTCGCTGCAACACGATCTGCAATCTCATCATAGCTCACCTGATCATGACTGGCTGCGCCATGATCAGGCGGGCTTGAGATAAAAATCTCATCAGCGCCCCGAAAGACATCATCATACCAATGAATGGTGGAGCGATTGCGCCAAGAAAACGTATGAGGCTCAAAAATGATCTTCAGACTTCGCCCCGGAAAATGCAGCGCAATGGCATCAATCGCCGCACGTGCTTTCTCACGCGAAGACCCAAAACCTTCATAGACGGGAATGGCCGAATGGGTGGAGAGCTTATCCATCCGCCGCACCACGCCCAAGAAGGATGCAAAAGACTTTTGCAGATCGGCGATGGAGACGAGATTGAGTTCCAGCAACATGGCCGCAGCGCCCGCCATGTTCTGCAAATTATGCGCGCCAAGCTGAGATGTTTCAAACCGCCCAAGATTGACGCCACGTGCGACCAGCGTGAAGCGCGAGATTTCACCATAGGCAATATCGCTCAGGTGATAATCTGCGCTCGTGTCTTTCAGCGCATAGGTCACGACCTTACAGCCAGCGTCCTTCGCGACGCTCATAGCATGAGGTTCATCCTTGCACGCGACGAGCAAACCATCTTTCGGCATGCGCGACACAAGCTCGCGGAATGGCTTTTCGTAATCTGCTTGGGTCGGAAAAATATTCACATGGTCATGAACTGCCGCCGTCATCAGCACGAAACGCGCGTCATAATGCAAAAATTTCGCACGCGGATCTGTATTGCTGGAGGGATATTCATCGCCTTCAATGACAAATTCCGCAGCAGTACCAAGTGTGGAATTGCGGCCTAAATTCTTTGGCACTGCTCCGACAAAATAGCCAGGATCACGTCCCGCTTGCGCAAGTGCCCATGTCAGCAGGCTTGCACTGGTTGATTTGCCATAAGAACCAACCACCACAAGCGAACGGCGTTCGCGCGCAATGCCTGCCAAAACATCCGGATAAGAGGTGATTGGCTTGCCACTGGCATAAGCGGCTGCCACTTCTTCATTCTCCATCGTCAATTTGGCATGTTTGCCGATGACGATGAGATCGGCTTGCGCTGGAATATTGGCTGCCGCATGTGGGGTCTGAACTTTGATCCCAAAACGCGGCAGCAATTCACTTGCTGGAGGGTAAAACCCCTCATCAGACCCCGTCACTTCATAGCCTTGTTGGCGCATGAGCAAAGCTGTCGCGCTCATGCCAATGCCCGCAATGCCGATGAAATGAACGTGACGGGTCATGTTTAAGTTTAAGCAACCGTCGCTTTGATGATCTTGTCCGGATCATCAACGGGCTCACCGCGCTTCAGCTTATCGACATTCTCCATGCCCTCGGTCACTTCGCCCCAAACCGTATATTGACGATTCAAGAAGCCGACATCTGTGAAGCAGATGAAGAATTGCGAATTGGCGGAATCGGGGTTGGAAGCGCGTGCCATCGACACGGTGCCGCGACCATGATGCGCGCTATTAAATTCCGCCTTGAGATTTGGATATTTTGAACCACCCGTGCCCGTGCCTTTCGGGCAACCGGTCTGCGCCATGAAATCGTCAATCACGCGATGAAAAACGATCCCATCATAAAAGCCCTCTTCAACGAGGCGCTTGATATGGGCGCAATGGTTTGGCGCGAGATCCGGGCGCATTTTGATCTTGACGATCCCTTGCGTGGTTTCGAGCGTGATAATATTGCCGGTCTCGGACATGCTTTTAACTCCGTTGAACAAACACAAAATTAGGTGGGATCAGCCAAGCTCATCTTGATGATCTTATCGGGATTGGTCGGCGGCTCGCCGCGCTTAATCTTATCAACCAATTCCATGCCGCTGATCACTTCACCCCAAACCGTATATTGGCCATTGAGGAAAGAGGCTTCGCGGAAGCAGATGAAGAATTGCG
>CAWUNF010000206.1:0-3696 GCA_963923195.1 uncultured Hyphomicrobiales bacterium
ATAGATATTGGCCGTGATCCCGCACCTCTGGCAACAGAAGCTTTGCGCGGCGAAGGGGCCATTCTCGTCAACAAAGAGGGCGTGCGTTTCATGCAAGCCTTGCATCCTGATGCAGAGCTTGGCCCCCGCGATAGTGTTGCGCGCGGTGTTTTTGCCGAAGTGCAAGCGGGGCGTGGCGCTTTTCTCGATGGGCGCAAAAAACCCGGCGCGCGTTTTGTGAAAGATTTTCCGGGCGTGGCTGAAATCTGCATGTCGGCGGGCATTGATCCTGAGATTGATCTCATTCCCGTCTGCCCCGCGCAGCATTATCACATGGGCGGTGTGTGGACCGATATGCGTGGGCGCACCTCACTTGGCAATCTTTGGGCCGTGGGCGAAGTGGCATCGACAGGTGTGCATGGGGCAAATCGTTTGGCCTCCAATTCGCTGCTGGAAGCTGTGGTCTTTGCTGCCCGCATTGCAGAAGATATTAAAGCGCGCGATCCGCATGAATTTGATGTGTCGCTGGTCGAAGGCTTTTTGAAATCGCGCGTGCCGCAAACGCCCATTCTCGAACAGCCGCATTTGGAAGAAAAATTGCGGGAGACGATGAGCCTGCATTGCGGCGTTATTCGCAATGAAAAGGGTTTGCGCATGGCGCTCAATATGATTGGCGCGATTGAGCAGGAAGCGCGTGATCCCAATTTGCGGAATATGTGCACAACCGCATTGATGATTGTGGCCGCAGCTCTGGCCCGGCAGGAGAGCCGGGGCGGCCATTTCCGGGAGGATTTCCCAAAGGCCGATCCCCATCAAGCGCTCCGCTCGCGCCTCACGCTGCGCGAGGCGCGGCTCATTGCCTCTGGCCTTTAAGTGCGGCTTTGGAGGGCGTTTCCGCCCTTGCCGACGGGGCGCAAAACGGCCATGTTCGGGCCTGAAAAAAGGTTTGGTGCGCGAGATCCGCGCATCTGATTCTTTCTAAGCCTAAGAGAGAAATGGCCCCCGTGTCGCAAAAAGCTCGCCGTGCTCCAAGTCTTCGCTCCCTTGCCGCAGCCTGTGCGCTGAGCGCGCTCTTGCCGGGCGCGGGCGCTTTGGCGCGTGAAAGTCTGGCGCCCCCGCCTGCTTTTGAAATTACAACAAGCCCGGCTGCCAATTATCTCTCCGCCCTGTCAGCAGGCGCGCAACGCGACACGGCAGCGGCAGCCGCTTATTTCCGCGAGGCTCTGCGTTATGATCCGCGCAATGGCGAATTGATGGAGCGCGCTTTTGTCGCCGCCCTTGCCAATGGCAATATGAATGATGCTTTTGCTTTGGCCGAGCGCCTGATCAAGCGCGACCCGAAAAATGGTCTTGCGCATTTGGTGCTGGGTATTCGCGCCATGAATCAAAAGAAATTCGCGCAAGCGCGCGCCGCTTTTGGCAATGGCGGGGGTGGGCGTCAGCGCGATATTACAGCGACACTTTTGGCGGCTTGGACCTATGTGGGCGCCGGCGATGTGAAGCGGGCCATTGAAGCCGTCGATAAGTTGAAAGATGAGCGCTTCGGCCTGTTTCGCGATTATCATGCCGCTCTCATGTTGGATTCGGCTGGCAAGCGCGCAGAGGCTTTGCGCCGCATGTCGCTGGTCTATGCGGAAGATAAAAACACCATTCGCATTGTCGATGCTTATGCGCGCATGTCAGCGCGAAATGGCAAGAGCGAAGAAGCCATTGCCGCTTATGAGGCGTTTGAGCGCTTGCTGCCGCGCCATCCTGTGATGCGCGCGGGCGCAGAAGCGGTGAAGGATGCCAAAAATGTGCCGCCCTTTGTGGCCGATGCGGCGCGCGGTGCGGCTGAAGTGCTTTATGGTTTAGGCTCTGTCGGTGGACGCCAGAGTGATGATCTGACTTCCATGATTTATCTGCGTCTGGCTTTGACGCTTGATCCGCAGCATGGGCTCGCCTTGGCAACACTTGCCGATGTTTATGAGCGTATGAAGCAGAATGAGCAGGCCATTCGCATTTATGAAATGGTCCCGGCCAATTCGCCGCTTTATGACAATGCTGAAGTCCAAATTGGCATGTTGCTGGAATCAGCGGGGCGTTCAGACGATGCGCTGAAACATCTGACGCGCCTTGTTGAGCAGCGCCCCAAAGATATTGAGACGGTTTTGGCGCTCGCCAATCTGCAGCGCTCGCGCAAACAATTTGCAGAAGCAGCGGAAACTTATACGCGCGCTTTGGCGCTCTCATCAGGTGGGCGCAGTGATTGGTCCACTTTTTACGCGCGCGGCATTTCTTATGAACGCGCGAAACAATGGCCGAAAGCCGAAGCTGATTTCAAAAAAGCTCTTGAGCTTTTCCCCGATCAGCCGCTCGTGCTCAATTATCTTGGCTATTCATGGGTTGATCAGGGTTTGAATGTGGCCGAAGCCTTTAAAATGCTGCGTCGGGCTGTCGAGCTGCGCCCAACCGATGGCTATATTATCGATTCACTTGGTTGGGCCTATTATCGTTTAGGCCAATATCCCGAAGCCGTGCGCGAATTGGAAAAAGCCATTGAGCTGAAAGCCTCAGACCCTGTGATCAATGATCATTTGGGTGATGCTTATTGGCGTGTGGGGCGCAAACTCGAAGCGAAATTTCAGTGGAACCATGCGCGCGATCTCAATCCTGAGCCGGAAGATCTCGAAAAGATTTTGAAGAAGATTGAGAACGGGCTTGAGGATGAAGCCAAGCCCAATGCGGCCAGCACTGAAGCGGCGAAAGACGGCGGCTGATTGATGTCGTCTTTGCCTCTCGTCGAACATGCGCCGGCGAAAATCAATCTCTCTTTGCATATTGTCGGGCGACGCGCAGACGGGTTTCACGACCTTGAAAGTCTGGTTGCTTTTACCGCCAGCGGTGATGGTCTTGCGCTTGATCTCAACGCGCCCTTGTCGCTTGTGGTTGATGGGCCAACGGCGGGCAATGCTGGTGCGCTTCATGATAATCTTGTTTTGCGTGCCGCGCGCGCTTTGTCAGCGCATGTGCCTCATCTGAAAACGGGCTGCTTTCATCTGACCAAGCGCCTGCCTGTGGCGGCTGGCATTGGCGGGGGGTCCTCTGATGCGGCGGCAGCTTTGCGGCTTTTGGCGCGCGCCAATGAGATCAGGCTTGATGATCCGCGCTTGTTTGAAGCTGCTGCCGAGATTGGCTCGGATGTGCCGGTGTGCATGGCGGCGCAAGCGCGCATGATGTTGGGGCGTGGTGAGCGTTTGGGGCCGCTCCTCTCTTTGCCGCGCCTGTTTGCTGTTCTTGTTAATCCCGGCGTGCCGCTCGAAACAAAATCAGTCTTTGCGCGCATTGGTTTGAAAGCGGGGCAGGCGAGTGGTTTTGGCGCGCATCCTGTCCTTGATGCAGATATGTCTTTCGAGGCATTGATCGCCGCGATGAAAAAAGCGCGCAATGATATGGAAGATGCAGCGAGCGTCTTGGCGCCTGTTGTCGGCCATTGCTTGGCTGTGCTTTCAGCCGCACGTGGCGCGAAACTCGCGCGCATGTCGGGCTCGGGCGCGACATGTTTTGCTCTCTTCGATGATTGCCGCGCGGCCAAAATGGCCGCTTGCGTGATCCGCCGCGACCATCCTGAATGGTGGGTGAAATCCGCACTCTTGCGCTAGATCTGCGAGATTGCGCGACCCCCACCCGGTTTCGCTATGCTCAACCTGTCTCTTATACACATCTCCGAGCCCACGA
>CAWUNF010000207.1:0-3694 GCA_963923195.1 uncultured Hyphomicrobiales bacterium
GATCAAGCGCCTGCCCGCCCGCCATGCCGCCAAGGCCAGATGCGAGTGCCAGCAAGCGCACGAGTTCAGCGCGCAAAAACGGATCATCATGTGTGGCGGGGTCCGCCATAATTTCAAAAGCATAAGTGAGCAGCGTATCGCCTGCGAGGATCGCGGTCGCCTCATCATAGGCTTTATGAACGGTTGGGCGGCCGCGGCGCAGATCATCATCATCCATTGCCGGCAAATCATCATGGACCAGCGAATAGCAATGGATCATCTCAATCGCGCAGGCAGCCCGCATGGCGATTTCGGGCTTCACCCCGAAAAGGGCGGCGGTCTCAATCGTCAGAAAGGGGCGCAGGCGCTTGCCCCCGCCCAGCGCCGCATGGCGCATGGCGGCCAGAAGGCGGGCGGGGCGACGCACCTCCCCGGGGCGGGTTTTGGGGGACAGGAGGGCCTCCAGAGCGGCCTCAACCTCATCGGCAATGGCCGCCAGCCGCCGTTCAAATGCTGCACTCAAAGGGAAATCCTTTCCTGATCCCGGCAAGAGAGACGGGGCGGGGGAGAATTGCAACCCCTCCGAGGGTCGGGCTGGCCGGGCCGGGCCTAAGAAATCCCCCTGAAGGGTCGCAAATCCGCCCCCAGACCCTAGCCAGAGCCCCCAATCCTGTGTATGGAACACGCCTTGAATTCAGGTCCGGCCCGGCAAAACGCCCGGTTCCGCTGGGCCGCATGGAGTTTGTCATGGCAGTTCCGAAGAAGAAAACCTCGCCAATGAAGCGCGGCTTCCGCCGCTCGGCGGATGCGCTGGCCCAGCCGACCTATGTCGAAGACAAGGATTCGGGCGAGCTGCGCCGTCCTCACCACGTTGATCTCAAGACCGGCATGTATCGCGGTCGCCAGATCCTCAAGGTGAAGTCGAAGGACTAATGTCTGCCTCTATGCAGGTATTGAAAAGCCCGGCCTTGTGCCGGGCTTTTTCATTTGGGCTTAGGAATATCCGGAATCACATATTTCTTTTGGCGTGGAAGCCGCCGCTCTTTGCGGATGATGATCACGCTCACAGAAACGCTGGATGATTTGCGCCGCACAGCCGCCCCGCTTGAGCGCAAAGCAACACGCGCTTTCGCCTCTTCAATGACAATGGGCAATGTGGGACGCGATGTGAGCGGAAAAGCCGATGCCTCAGCCGCAATCAGCAAACAACATATAACAAAACAAATTTGCCGCACCATGTCGGCCTCATCATCATTTTAAAAATGCCTCATGAGTGAAGCGCAATTGCGCCTTAGGCGCAATCTCTGCAGCGACCGGTGATTTCAATCACCTGCCCTTGCGGGGCAAAGCCGCTTTGGGCCGCCAGCGCGCCCAATTGCGCATCGACATCGGGTGAGGTGACTTCGCTCACCTTGCCGCAGGCCTCACAAATGAGAAATGCCACGCGCGCTGCACGATCATGGCGATGGCCGCAGGCCAAATAGGCATTGCGCGTCGCCAACCGATGAACGAGGCCATTCTCTTGCAAGAAATCCAAAGCCCGATAAATGGCCACAGGCGCCGGGCGCTTGCCCGTGGCCTCTGCCACCAGATCAATCATTTCATAGGCCCCCACGGGGCGCCCTGCCGCGCAGAGCTTATCCAGCACAAGCTGCCGCGCCGGGGTCAGGCTGAGGCCCGCCGGCGCATGGGCGCAATGGCTATGGTCGTGATGATCATGCATGGGGCCAGTATAGGGGCTTGCCGCGGACCTGACCAAGGGATCAGTCAAAGTGCGGAACGAGTTTCCCTCGCCATTTTCGCTGCACCGCACTAACCTCGCGCCCCAATAGCCAGACCCATTCGGGAGCCCCCTCCATGAGCCTCAAGACCCGCAACGCCCTCATCACCGGATCGACCAGCGGCATTGGCCTTGCCATTGCCCGCGCGCTGGCGGCAGAAGGCGCCAATGTCACGCTCAATGGTTTCGGGCCTGCGGATGAGATTGAGGCGACCCGCGCCCATATTGAAAAAGATTTTGGCGTAAAGGCGCGCTATTCAGCAGCGGACATGTCCAAGCCCGATCAAATCGCGGCGATGGTGGCGGAAGCTGAAAGCGCCTTCGGCACATTGGATGTGCTCGTCAATAATGCGGGCATTCAACATGTCTCGCCGATTGAAAGCTTCCCGCTCGACAAATGGGATCAGATCATTGCGATCAATCTCTCATCCGTTTTTCATGCGAGCCGCGCGGCGATCCCCGGCATGAAAGCGCGCAAATGGGGCCGCATCATCAATACAGCTTCTGCACATTCGCTAGTCGCCTCGCCGTTCAAAGCGGCTTACGTGTCGGCCAAGCACGGTGTTGCAGGCTTTACCAAAACAGCAGGTCTTGAGCTTGCGACTTTTGGCATTACCGTCAATTGCATTTCACCCGGCTATGTCTGGACGCCGCTCGTGGAAAAGCAAATTCCCGACACGATGAAAGCACGCAATCTGACCAAAGAGCAGGTCATTCAAGATGTGCTCTTGACCGCACAACCAACCAAGCAATTTGTGACAGTTGATCAGGTGGCAGCTTTCGCTGTTTTCTTATGCTCAGACGCCGCCTCGCAAATGACGGGCAGCAATTATTCGATGGATGGCGGTTGGACAGCCGCTTAACGAAATTGCCAAACACTCGTTTGTTTGATTTCTGAATCTTCCAAAGCGCGCGTCACGGGCACGCGATATGTCTCCAAAGGCTCGAGCCGGTCTTTCGCTAGATAAGACCGGCCGGGATCCCCAATCAGCACGCAAGCGCCACGCTGGCGCAAATTGTCGAGCCATTGCGTGACACGCGCCGCCATATCGCGCTCATAAGACACATCCCCTGCCAGTACGACATCCCAGCCCTTGTTTTGACCGATGAAGTCACCGCAGAAAATATCAATCTGCACGCCATTAGCGTGCGCATTCACAGCAATGGCTTCAGCGGAAAAAGCATCTATGTCGCAAGCTTCCACTTGGGCTGCGCCAGCTTTGGCCGCTGCAATTGCAACAAGGCCAGAGCCAGAGGCAAAATCAAGCACGCTTTTACCAGCCACAATCTGCGGATGATCGAGAATATAGCGCGCGAGCGCTTGCCCACCTGCCCAAGCAAAAGCCCAGAAGGGCGGCGGCAGGCCAATCTCGCCCAATTCGTCTTCTGTCTTTTGCCAAAGTTCTGTCGCTTCATTGGCAAGATAAAGTGAGATTTCAGGAGCGTGCGGCACAGACATCAATTCTGTCTGCGTGCGGATGAAATGAGCGCGATCGAGAATGGTCATGGAGCGAGCTTTTCAATCCAACCAAGACCCGCAAGCGTTGATGTGCGTGGCCGATATTCGCAACCAACCCAACCCTGCCAGCCACGATCTGCAATCTCCTTTAAGATGGTTGCATAATTGATCTCGCCTTCATCTGGCTCATGACGGCGCGGCACAGAGGCCAATTGGAAATGCCCAATCAAAGGCCAATGGCGACCAATGCGGCGCAGCAAATCACCTTCCAGAATCTGCACATGATAAAGATCAAACATGATCTTCAATTCAGGCCGATTGATATGATGGATCAGATCTGCCGCCATATCAGAGCCGGTCAAAAAATAATCCGGGCGATCATAGGGATTGAGCGGCTCAATCAAAAGCGTCACGCCTGCACGCTCTGCCTCTTCACAGGCGAAGGCCATATTGTCGAGAAAACAAGCGCGCGCATC
>CAWUNF010000208.1:0-3690 GCA_963923195.1 uncultured Hyphomicrobiales bacterium
ATCCTCTCTGGTCTCGTGGGCTCGGAGATGTGTATAAGAGACAGACGCAACACTCGGTGTATAGGGGCGTGGTTTGCCTAGTAATGAGGCACAATGCCAAAGCTTCAGCCTTGTGTTTCCGGCCTCCGCCTAACAATTTCGTGTCATCTTTGTTAGCGAACAAGGTGAACCTGAATATGCGCTCCAAGATCCTCCTCTCTGCTTTTGCCGCTCTCGCGGCTGTGACTTCCGCTTCGGCCGCCGATCTCGGCAAGGGCAAGAAGGCTCCTCCGGCTCCTGTCGTCGTCTCCCCTTGGGAATGGACTGTCGGCGGTGGTCTGACCACGAATTATCTGTTCCGCGGCATCAGCCAGTCGGACAACAAGCCCAGCGCCAATGTGAATGCTGAGCTGCGCTATAATTTTAACGACACCTATGTCGGCTATCTCGGCACGGCTGGTTCGTCTGTGAAGCTGGCCAAATACGGCGCCAGCGCTGCTGTTGACAGCCCCTCCGTTGAACTCGACCTCACGGGCGGTCTGCGTGCAACCTATGGCGCTTTCGGCATTGATGTCGGCGGCTTCTACTACGGCTATAATGACTTCCGTAAGGCTGGTAACGACGTTCTCCCAACAACACCAGCTTGGTGGGAAGGCTATATCAAGACCACTTATGCTGTGACTGATGCTTTGACGCTCGGCGTCAATGCTTTCGCAACACCGAGCTACATTCACACGGGTGCTAAGGCTCAGTATCTGTCGGGCACAGCCGCTTATAAGTTCGGCGACTTCCAAGTGTCGGGTGAATATGGTCGCCAGTTCATTGGCACGAGCGACCGCACACACGGTGGCCCGGTCAACCTGCCTGACTACAATTATTATAACGTTGGTGCTGGCTATACTTACAAGATCGCCACGCTCGACCTGCGCTATCACAATACCAGCCTGAACAAGACGAAGTGCGCTCAGATCACGGGTGCTACGGATCGCGTCGGTGGTACGCAGTCGTCTTACTGCGGTGGCGCAGTTGTCGGCACGCTCTCCTTCGCCCTCACTTCGAAGGACGTGAAGTAATCTTCACGGACCTGAGGGTTTAAACAATCAGGCGCCGGTTGGCTTCTTGCCTCCGGCGCCTTTTTTGTCTCTAAATTCATGTTTTTAAAGCATTTTCTGGCGGCATAACATTTGCTGCTGCGCGTATCATGGATTATGCGCAGCGCCTTCTTTCCCTTCTCAATGCCGCGGGCTCTCAGCGGGCGGCCTATGCGCGCCAGCTCACGGCTGGGTTCGATCAGAATGGCGATCAGAAGATTGATGGCGCTGAATTTCAGCATGTCTTTGCCACACTGCTCGTTGATCCCACGCGCATGCCGGAAGTGACGGGTTCTGTATCCAGCGTTCATAAGACGATTTTTGCCGACACGCTTTATCCGTCTTTCTCGCGCAATCATGCCATTGCCGCCTATCTCGCGCAGGAGGCCCTTGATGGTCTTGATCGCAGTGGCGATGGTGTTGTGAGTGTCTCTGAATTTGATGGCACATGGACGCCTCCCAGCGCCGCACAACGCGCCGATGATTTGCTCGCCAAATATGATACGGCCCAAAAAGGCTATATTGATCTTGCTGATCTTCAATCGGCTTGGTCTGCGGATCCAAGCTTGGGTGATGCGAGCAAAGCGCAAGCCGCGATTGATGCATTCGATCAAAATGCCGATGGTCATGTGACACGCGATGAATTGACCGCGGGTTATGATGCAATGGATCGCGCTGATCAATTGCTGCACACATTTGATCCCAATCAAACAGGCACAATTGATCTTGCCGCGGCCGCTGCAATGGCTTTACCGCAATATGCCGATGCGCAAGCCAAATTTGCTGAATGGGATTCAGATAAGGATGGCAAGCTGACGCGTCAGGAATTGATTGCAGGCATTGAGCAGGCTGATGCAAAAGCGCAAGCGCCCACGCCGCCACCAGCGCCACCCAATATTCCATCTCAGTCTGATCCGGCTTTGCTCGCCGCCACTCTGCTCGCGCAATATGATACGGATCACAGTGGCGGCATTTCGCTGGATGAATTTAAAGCTCATGCGCAAGTGGCCGATCCTGCCGCGACTTTCGCGTCTTGGGATACGCAGGCTGATGGCGAATTGACGCTCGAAGAATTGCAAACCGGCATTGCGCAAGTGCAGCAGGCGCAAGCAATCATCCAGCAATATGATTTGCAGGGTAAGGGCTATTTCGATCAAGCGGATTTGGAGGCAGCTCTTGATCCGGCAAGCGTCGACAATGTGGCGGATCGGGCCAAGCAAATCATGTCCTTCTGGGATGCCAATGGTGATGGCAAAGTGACAGTTGATGAAGTTGTCCTTGGCATTGACGCCGGCGGCTATGTCGGCGGCACACAATTAAAGACCTCGAGCACGGCCTCGCCTCAGGTCTGATCCTGATCAAAGCGCAGGCTTCGGTTTGGTTCTAGGATCAGGGCCAATCGGGAGGATTTGATGAGCGCTTATGAAACATCCATTGACCAAGAACGTGCGCTTTTCGCGCATGTCATGGAACATGGTCCGGCCGCTTACGCCAAATGGGCTTCTGATTTTCAAGCCTTTCGCAATCAGGTTTTGATGGAGCTTGAAAAGCTGAAAATTCCCGATGATTGGTTGGTCCGCTCTTCGCTGGCGGCGAGCCGTGCATGGGAGGTTCGCAATCCATGCCCCATCACCAGCGCAGAGATTGAACATTTGCGCAAAGAAGCTGCTGCGGCTTTGGGCTTTCAGCTTTAAGTGCCGCAAAAAGTTTGCGTCACACGTTCATCAGGTCGCGCTGGTAGCATATAATCAGCATATTCGGGCTGATCGTCATAAGGCTTTTCTAAGACGCGATTGAGCGTTTGGAATGGCGTCAGATCATCTTTCATGGCAGCGACAATGGCTTCTTCCACGCGATGATTGCGCGGAATGAAAGCAGGATTAACGCGTCGCATTTTGGCTGCGCGCTCGTGTCCCTCGCCGCCTTCTTGCGCAAGGCGTGCGCGCCATTTTTCCGCAAAGCCTGCAAAGCTTAATGGGTCTTTGAACAAAGTGGCGACGCCCGCATCGGCGGTAGGATCTTCAGCGGCTGTGCAAAGCCTGCGAAAGGTGAGCGTAAAATCGGCTTCATTCTGGGCCATGCGTTCAAAGAGATCGCTGAGCAAAGCAGCATCATCATCTTTCGATTCTAACAGGCCAATCTTGCGACGCAGGCCGCTGAGATAAAAGCTTTGGAATTGCGTCTTGAAAGAGGCAAGTGCGGCATTGGCGCGCTCAGGGGCTTCTTCTTCCTGCGCAAAAATCATCATCAAACATTCAGCCAATCGCGCTAAATTCCATTGGGCAATGGATGGTTGGTTTGCATAGGCATAGCGGCCGTGGCGATCGATGAACGAAAAGACGGTGCTTGGATGATAGGCCTCCATAAAAGCGCAGGGGCCATAATCAATCGTCTCGCCTGAGACAGTCATATTATCCGTATTCATCACACCATGAATGAAACCCAGATGCATCCATTGTGCAACAAGTTGCGCTTGGCGCGCGATAATCGCTTCAAGCAGTCTCTCATATTGATCGGTTGCGTCGCTTAAATCTGGATAGTGACGCGCAATCACATGATCAGCCAGTTGCTGCAAGCCATCTTTGTCGCCGCGTGACCTGAAATATTCAAAAGTGCCAAC
>CAWUNF010000209.1:0-3677 GCA_963923195.1 uncultured Hyphomicrobiales bacterium
GTCATGTATGCCTCGACGCCGAAAGAGCTAGCGCCTGAAGAAGATCAAGGTATTCTCTTCTTGCTGGTCAAGACGCCGCAATATGGCAATCTTGATTATCTCGAACAATCAACCGACGCGCTTTATAAAATTCTCGATACGATCCCTGAAAAGAGCCATGTCTTCACGATCAATGGATCGGGTGGCGTGCATCAGGCTTTTGTCGGTCTTTTGCTCAAGCCTTGGGATCAGCGCAAACGTACGCAAAAGCAAATTTTGCAGGAATTGCAGGGCCGCATTTCCTCGGTGACGGGTGCGCAAATCTTGGCCTTTGCACCGCCAGCGCTGCCTGGCTCAACAGGTGGGCCGCCGCTGCAATTCATCATTCGTTCGACGGGTGATTATCAATCACTCGCAGGCGTGCTTGACCAGATGCAGACAGCCGCGCGCGAAAGCGGCATGTTCATCTTCGTTGATAGCGATTTGAAATTCGACACGCCACAAGTGGAATTTTCCATTGATGCGGATAAGGCGAACCGTCTTGGCATTCGTATGCAAGATGTCGGTGCCTCTTTGTCGACTTTGCTCGGCGGCAATTATATCAACCGCTTTAATCTTTATGGGCGCTCCTATCAGGTGATCCCGCAAGTGCCGCGCCAATATCGCGCAACTGAAGATTGGTTGACGCGCTATCAAATCCGCACAGCCTCGGGTGATCTTGTGCCGCTGTCGACCATTGCAACGGTCAATGCGACAGTGCAGCCCAATGCGCTCACCGCTTTCCAGCAGTTGAATTCAGCAACGCTCTCGGGCGTGCCTTTCCCGGGGCGCACTTTGGGTGAGGCGGTGGATTTTCTCAAAGAGAAATCCATCGACATTTTCCCCGAAGGTTACACTTATGATTTCAACGGCGATGCGCGTCAGCTTGTGCAGGAAGGCTCAGCGCTGACAGTGACTTTCATCTTCGCGCTGATTGTCATTTTCTTGGTGCTGGCTGCACAATTTGAAAGCTATCGCGATCCGCTGATCATTTTGATTGCGCTGCCAACCTCGATTTTCGGGGCGCTGCTGCCACTTAATTTGATGGGCGTGGTGGGCGCAGCCTCGATCAACATCTATACGCAGATTGGTCTGGTGACTTTGATTGGCCTCATCACCAAACACGGCATTCTCATGGTCGAATTTGCCAATAAGCTGCAAATCGAACAGGGCTATTCACGCCGCGAGGCGATTGAACATGCCGCAGGCGTGCGTCTGCGCCCTATTCTCATGACAACCGCGGCGATGGTGGTGGGCATGATCCCGCTGATCTTGGCCTCGGGCGCTGGCGCGCGCAGCCGCTTCGACATTGGCCTTGTCATTGCGATGGGCATGGCGATTGGCACTTTGTTCACGCTGTTCATCACGCCCGCCGTCTATACGTTCATTGCTCGTGACCATAGCCACGACCGTGAGAAAGAAGCGGGCGGGGCGGTTAAGGGGAATGCTGCGGCGGGCGAGCCGCAGGCGGCGGAATAGGCCTAAACCATTGGCTTTTTGCCTCGGGCCGGGTTAAACCCCGGCCCGAATTCATGTGGGCGCGGCTTTGCGCCTCTTACGACCTCGAAAGCTTCTATGGCCACTCCCGATCCCGTCAGTCGGCGGCGCACTTTTGCGATCATCTCGCATCCAGACGCCGGTAAGACCACGCTCACTGAAAAGCTGCTTTTATTCGGCGGCGCGATTCAGCTCGCAGGTGAAGTGCGCGCCAAGGCCAATCGACGCCAGACGCGTTCCGACTGGATGGGCATTGAGCGCGAGCGTGGCATTTCCGTCGTCACCTCGGTCATGACATTTGAATATGATGGGCATGTCTTCAATTTGCTCGATACGCCGGGCCATGAAGACTTTTCGGAAGACACCTATCGCACATTGACCGCCGTTGACTCAGCCATCATGGTGATTGACGCAGCCAAGGGTATTGAAGCGCGCACGCGCAAATTGTTTGAAGTCTGCCGCCTGCGCGATATTCCCATCGTCACTTTCATCAATAAGCTTGATCGTGAAACGCGCGATCCTTTCGATCTCTTGGATGAGATTGAAAAGACATTGGCGCTCGATTGTGCGCCCGTCACTTGGCCGATTGGTCGTGGTCGCGAATTCAAAGGCACTTATGATTTGCGCAAATCGCAGATCCGCGTGATTGACAGTGAAGAGGGCGCGCGCCCGGTGAATGGCCCGGAAGATCCAGCCATTGCCGCCCTTTTGCCAGAGCATGAGCGTGCCGCCTTTGTTGAAGAATTGTCGCTTGCGGTGGATGCGCTGAAACCCTTTGATGAAAAGGCTTTTCTTGAAGGCCATTTGACGCCCGTTTATTGGGGCTCGGCTTTGCGCACCTTTGGCGTGCAAGATTTGATCGACGGCTTGGGTGAATTTGCCCCGCCACCACGTGCGCTTGAAGCCTCGACCCGCAAGGTTGAGCCACGCGAGACAAAGATGAGCGGCTTCGTGTTTAAGATCCAAGCCAATATGGATCCCAATCATCGTGACCGCATTGCTTTCATGCGTGTGTGTTCAGGCAAGCTCACGCGTGGCATGAAAGCGAAACTTGTGCGCACAGGAAAGCCAATGGCGCTGAATGCGCCGCAATTTTTCTTTGCCCAAGAACGCGCCATTGCGGATGAGGCTTACGCCGGCGATGTGGTCGGCATTCCCAATCATGGCACTTTGCGCATTGGTGACACATTGACGGAAGGCGAAGAGATTGTCTTTCGTGGCGTGCCAAGTTTCGCGCCAGAAATTCTGCGCCGTGTGAAATTGGGCGATGCGATGAAGGCCAAAAAGCTGCGCGAAGCTTTGCAGCAAATGGCGGAAGAGGGCGTCGTGCAGGTCTTTGTGCCAACCGATGGCTCGGGCGCCATTGTCGGGGTGGTTGGCGCACTTCAGCTCGATGTGCTGGCGGAGCGCCTTCAGGCGGAATATGGGCTCCCCGTTTCTTTTGAGCCGTCCCGTTTTGAGCTTTGTCGCTGGGTGAGTGCGGAAGACCCCGCCGAATTGGAGAAATTCCGCCGGGCTTTTGCGGCCTCCATTGCCGAGGATCTCGATGGGGCGCCGGTGTTTTTGGCGCCTTCGGCCTGGGCTTTGCGCTATGAGCAGGAAAAATGGCCCGCTATCTCCTTTACCGACGTTAAGGATTATCAGAAACAAGCTGCCTGAGGGGTCTTTGGCTGTGCTATAGACGAGGCCCATTTGGTTAAAGTGCGACGAGGCTAGGGACGGATGGCGACGATTTTGCCAATCATCATGTGCGGGGGATCTGGCACACGCATGTGGCCGGAATCGCGGGAAAGCTTCCCCAAGCAATTCCTGCAGCTCACAGGCCCCCTGTCGAGCTTCCAGAGCACGGCTGTCATGCTGGCGGGTGCAGCCCAATTCGCGCGCCCCATCGTCATTACCAATACGGATTATCGCTTTCTTGTCGCTGAGCAGCTCGCGCAAGTGAAAGTCGATGCGGAAATCGTGCTGGAGCCTGTGCGCCGTGATTCTGGTCCGGCTGTCGCTGCTGCCGCTGAAATTGCTTATGCGCGTGATCCTGAAGCGATTGTCATCATTATGGCGGCAGATCATGTCGTGCAAAAGCGCGATGAATTGATCGCCCTTTGCGTGAAAGCGGCGCAAGCGGCTGGTCAGGGTCGCATTGTGACGCTTGGCATTAAGCC
>CAWUNF010000210.1:0-3657 GCA_963923195.1 uncultured Hyphomicrobiales bacterium
GCCGGAGTGCCATCTGCCAGCATTTTGCCGCGCGCAATGACAATGGCGCGTGTGCAGATCGCTTCCACTTCTTCCAAAATATGCGTTGAAACGATAATCGCCTTGGTCGGCGCGAGCGTGCGGATCAAAGCGCGCATTTCATGTTTCTGATTGGGATCGAGACCATCGGTTGGCTCATCGAGAATGAGCACATCGGGATCATGGACAAGTGCCTGCGCAATACCAACGCGGCGCTTATAGCCTTTGGACAGAGCTTCAATGCGGCGGTTCCAGACTTCGGCGAGATCAATGCTCTCAACGAGCTCTGCCAAACGGCGCTGGCCCTCGCGGGCAGACAAGCCGCGCATACTGGCAACAAAGGCCAAAAAGTCAGCCACCGTCATATCGGGATAGGCAGGCGCGCCTTCGGGCAAATAACCCAGATGACGCCGCGCGGCGATGGGATCGCGCTGGCTGTCATGGCCGGCCACAAAAGCCTCGCCCGATGTCGGCTCCAAAAAGCCTGCAATGATTTTCATCGTCGTGGATTTGCCCGCGCCATTTGGCCCGAGAAAGCCTACGACCTCGCCCCTGCCCACGGTGAAGGAAATGCCATTCACCGCCGTCACCGGACCGAATTGCTTGATCAACGCTCTCGTTTCGACGAGCGCCTGGCCAACAGCCATGCCCTTCTCCCTTATGGCCCGCTTGATGGGGCCTTGGACCTCCCCGCCGCTCTCAGATGAAAACGGCCGCGGCCATCACTTACGGAAGAATCTGGGCTTTTCAAGACCCTGCGTTCAATGGGGCAAAATGCGCCGGAATATCCCGTCCCGCGCCACAAAATGATGCCAAAGCGCCCCCACAATATGGAGACCCACCAGACCCATCAGGCTGAAGGCCAAAAATTCATGGATCTCCTCGGCGGGCTCATAAATCCATTTGACCGAACCAAGCCCGGCATCGAGCTGAAAAAAGCCAAAGTTAAAGACCCGGCCATGCCAAATATAGGCCATGATCCCCACCAGCGGCGTGGCGATCATCAAAGCATAAAGGGCCTTATGGGCCAGATTTGAGGTGAAGACGACCAGGGGCGACCAAGCCGGATCAGGCGGCAAAGCCGGGCGGGCAATGCGCCACAGAACGCGCAGCAAAATGAGCCCGAACATGACCAGCCCAAGGGTCGTGTGCAAGTTCAAGTAAAACATCCGCTGAGCGCGTGGAAAGCCATCATAAATCAGGCCTAATAGCCCCACCAGCACCATCAAAAACGCGACCAGCCAATGTAGAGCCATTGCCAAACGGTCGTAGCGGATCTGTGCTTTTTGCTCATTCATGATCAGCCTATCCTTTCAAGGACAGACTAACGACCCCCCGTCATTTGGCCATGATCTTGATCAGATTTGCGCCTTTTTATCCCCCGCAGACGGGGCGTCTTTGTCAAGAGCCTCTTGGCTCAGCCGCTCAACAAGCCCGATGGCCGGGCGGAAGACGAGCGCCTTGCGCGCCTCGATCATCACATCATGCCCGGCCCGCACATTGCGCGCGCGGCGCGGGGCGCGGTCGACCACGGCAAATTTGCCAAAGCCCGAAATGAGCACTTGTTCTTCGCGCAACAAGGCGTCCGTAATCAGGTCGAGAAAGAGGCTGACGAATTCTTTGCCCTCTGAGCGCGGCAAGCCGGTCGCATTCGCCACGGCCTCAGCCAAATCGAGCCGGGTGATTGTCCGATCTTTGCGCGCGACCATTCCCCGCCCCCGACGAAGATTCTTTTTTAGTTTTTCGGAGATTAGGCCGCCGCGACCGAGCCGCTTTGAATGACCACAACCTTGGCCCCGGCCGCGACCCGGCGATGCAAATCAATCACATCATGATTGAACATGCGGATACAGCCGGAGGAGACGGCTGTGCCGATGCTTTCGGGCTCATTCGTGCCGTGGATGCGGTAATTGGTTTCTGCACCATCTCGCCAAATATAGAGGGCACGGGCGCCAAGCGGGTTTTCAATTCCCCCGACCATGCCGCCAGCGACCGGCTTATAGCGCTCAGGCATAGCCGCAATCATATTGGCGGTTGGCGCCCAGCGGGGCCAAATGGCGGTGCGGCCAATATATCCACCGCCTTTAAATTCATAGCCCGCGCGGCCCACGCCACAGCCATAGCGGGTGGCCTTACGATCTGGGCGAATGAAATAGACATGGCGGTTTGGCGTATCGACGATGATCGTGCCGGGCGCCTGCTTTCCGGCATATTCGACCGTCTGGCGCAGGAAGCGTGGATCAATATCCTCCAGATCAACGGCGGGAACGGTCACGCCATTATCTTCAATCTCCCCGTAAGGCCCAGCCAGCAAAGCCGACAGGGACGGCGCTGACGCTGACGGCCCTTGCCCTTGTCCTTGCCCCGTGGCCGCACATCCAGCGAGCCCAAAAGGCGCAGCCGCCAGAAAGAAGCGGCGGGTCAAAGCAAGTCTGTCGGCGGGTTTCATCCGAAGGTGACCTTAGGTTGAATGGGAGGAGACGTCCCCCTAGCAACCTGCGCCCGAAGATGCGAGCCTTTTTTAACCCAAAAAGTGCGCTGGCTGAGCCGTGAGGCAACAAGGCCACAGAATAAAGTTCCGATCGCCTGAGAAAGCTGGAAAATTCATGGTCGAACCACCTCAAGTGGACGATATCGCTGCCCAAGAACACCGCACCAGGGTCAATTTGATTGCGGGCGCCTTCATCCTTGTCTTGGTTGTCGTCTCAATTTGGGTCGTGAAACTCTTTCATGACCAAGAGCAATTGCAGCGCTGTCTCGATTCGCGTCGCACCACCTGTTTCGACATTCAGACGCCGCCCAATTCGAACATCCGACTTCCGGCTCATTGACGAAGGTGAGAACGAAGCAGACCCTCACCCTCAAGAGCCTTGGGGGAGGCTCATATAATTGGGAGAGAAACGCCATGCGTCGTTTGCCGCAGACACTTGCTGGGGCAAGTGCCCTTCTTTTGACATCCTGCCTTTTTGCTCTGGCCGAGCCCGTCTTCAACGGCGCCATTAGCGCACCAGAGGGCGCGCTCGAAGGTGTCTTGGTCAGCGCGAAAAAGACCGGCACGAATAAAACCATCACCGTGGTCAGCAATGACAAAGGTGCTTTTGCTTTTCCCGCAGGACGATTGAGCGCGGGAGATTATGAAATTTCCATTCGCGCCATTGGCTATGATTTGGAAAGCCCGAAAAAGATCACCATCAGCGAAGGCATGAAGCCGGTCTCGGTGAAACTGACCAAGACAAAAGATCTTGGCGCACAAATGTCGAATGCGGAATGGATCATGTCCATGCCGGGCGACGAAAAGCTGAAAGATTTTCTCACCGATTGCACAGGCTGCCACACTTTGCACCGGGTCGTGGGTTCCGAATATAAAGCCGACGATTTTCCAGATATTTTTAAACGCATGGGCTCTTATTCGCCGGGTTCAACGCCCGATGCCCCGCAACCGCTCTTGCCAGGCCCACGCGGCGAGCGCCCGCGTGTGAATGCACAAATTATCAAACCTGCCTCTGAACTTTTGGCACGTGCCAATCTCTCAAGCGAGAAGAACCATTCTTATGCGATGAAAACCTTGCCGCGCCCAAAGGGGCGCGCGACCAAAGTGATCATCACCGAATATGATCTTAACCGCCGCGAAGCCCAGCC
>CAWUNF010000211.1:0-3655 GCA_963923195.1 uncultured Hyphomicrobiales bacterium
ATGCGATAGCCAAAGGTGAAACGCTTGCCGGGTTCGAGAACGGCATCGGGCACAAAGGCGCAGATAATATTATCCGCTGTTTCATCCTTGGTGGCGAGTTCGATCAATTCAACGCGGCCATTGCCCCAATCATGCGAGGGCTCGATCCAATAAGAGGGCCGCTCTTCATAAGCCAGTTCCACATCGGAATAATGCTGCGTGTTGCGATCGCGCTGCATCAGGCCAAAACCTTTCAGGCCCGAGACAGAGAAATGCTGCACTTCTTGAATTTGCGGATTTTTTAACGGCCGCCAAATCCAACCGCCTTTTTCCGTATGGATGAGCAGGCCATCGCTGTCATGCAATTCTGGACGAAACTCATCATATTTATTGCGATCATTCATATGCCGATCATTCTCACCCATGAGATACATAGAGGTGAGCGGCGCCATGCCAAGTCGCTCCACCGGCACGCGCGGAAAGACAGAGACCGTTAGATTGATGGCTGTTTCATCCTGCGGGAAAATATCAAATTGATAAGCGCCCGCGAGCGAGGGTGAATCAAGAAGCGCATAAAGCGTGATCTTGTCGGAGCCGAGTGTGGGTTGCTCAATCCAGAATTCTTTGAAGAAGGGGAATTCTTCATTATTGTCGAGTTTGCCGGTACCAATCGCAAGACCGCGCGCTGACAAACCGTATTTCTGATCGCGTCCCAAAAAGCGGAAATAGCTCGCACCGACAAAGCTAATGAGTTCGTCAAAGGTGCGGGCTGAATTCAGCGGGTAGTGGATGCGAAAACCCGCATAGCCGAGATCGCTCGGCAGGTTTTTGCCAAAGTCAGGCGTCTTATATTCAAAATTCTTCGGATTATAGTCGAATGGCTTGGCGATACCGCCAATGACCATATTGATCTTCACTTCATTCTTGAACAAGTGCCCGAGGTGGAAGAGGCCCAGATGCGCGCGCTTATTCGGATCTTGAATGGGATCGGGATCATCGCGGAAACGGATCGGGTGCCAATTGTCCCAATCGAGCGCTTCGATCTCTGGCGGCAATTTGGTGACACGCGGTTCAAAGGCGCGTTCTGATAAAGCGCGGGCGCGCAGCACCACATCTTCATAAGTGAAGCGCGGCGTATCATTGCGTGACGCGGGCGCGGGCATGGGGATGGCATTGGCGGGCTTGCTTTGGGCCTGTGCCTCAAACGAAGCGACAGCCGAGGCCAGAGCCGCCATCAGGGCGCGGCGCGTCAGGTCAAAAGAGGAGGGCACGCAAGACATCCTAAACAGTCCGAGGGCAGGGCCGAACATGCCCGGCAATTGAGGCTCGAACGGGGCGGTAAATTCCTTCAATGGGAGGCATTTTGCAAGCGCAACAGCCAATGAGGGTTAAGCACGCCCCCTTCTAAAGAAGGGGGTTAGGAGGGCGATGCTTGTGCGGATCACGCCTTGAAGCCCTCACCAAGCCGTGAAAAGCTCAAAGCAACGGCTCGCGACAAACAGAGCCGATTCCGGGGGAGGAGTGCATGGGGTGGATCGCCTTGCGCGTTCTGGGGGCCGTGGCGCTTTGCGCCAGCAGTGCGGCCTTTGCTGCTGATAAGCCCGATTGGGCCTTTCCAGTGACTGATAAAGTGCAACCGGCCATGTTGCCAGATGACGGCAAACCAAAAACGGCGCCGGGCTCAAACCGCACTTACACACGCACGCAGATTGAAGATCTGTACAATCCGCCGGATTGGTATCCTGAAATTCATCCGGCCATGCCTGCAATTGTGTCCAACGGTCGCGCGCCAGAAATCCGCGCTTGCATTGCCTGCCATTTGCCAACCGGCACAGGCCATACAGAAAGCGCCAATATGGCAGGCATGCCCGCGGCCTATCTGATGCAACAGGTGGAAGATTATAAGACAGGTGCCCGCAAAGGCTCTGGCTCTATGCTCGCCATCGCCAAGGCGATTACGCCGGAAGAAAATAAAGCGGCGGCGGATTATTTCGCCTCACTCAAGCCGCGCCCGTGGATCCGTGTGGTTGAAACCGACATTGTATTGAAAACCTATGTCGCTGCGGGCAATAAGCGGGCTATTCATCCCGACCATATTTTTGAGCCCTTGGGCAATCGCATCATTGAAGTGGGCGAAGATGAAAATCGTCTCTTCAATCGCGATCCCGGTGCGGGCTTTGTGGCCTTTGTGCCGAAAGGTTCTTTGGCCAAAGGTAAAGCGCTGACGGAAGCCGGTGGCGCGCAGGCCTGCACATCCTGTCATGGCGAGAATAATAAAGGCACGAAAGATATTCCGGGCCTTGCGGGGCGTACGCCCACTTACATCGTGCGCCAGCTTTTCATGATTCAAAACGGCGAACGCGCAGGCGCTCATGTTGAGCCGATGAAAGCGATTGTCGCCAAATTGTCTGTCGACGACATGCTCAATATGGCAGCCTATCTCGGCTCGCTGGAACCTTGATCGGGAGGTTTTTTATGACAAACAAAAAGGACGACATCACCGCGCTCGATCAGGTGGCTGGCAATGGCCTCTTGAGCCGCCGTCTGCTCTTGCGCAAAGGCGCGGCCCTTGCAGGTGCGGCCAGCACTTTTGCTGTTGGGCAAGGCGCTTCCGCCGAGCCGCTCAAAGAGCCGGAATGGAGCCGCTATCAAGGCACGACGGTTGAGCCGATTGGGCGGCGCACGAAACATGAGAAAGATACGGCGCGCATTCTCACCAATCCAAAAGGTGAGCCCCGCACGCAACATGCGCGCACGCCGCATCATTTGTTGAATGGGCAGATCACGCCAAACCATTTGCATTTTACCATTCTGCATAATGGCATTCCCGATATTGACCCTGAGCAGCATAAGCTTGTCATTCACGGCATGGTGAAACAGCCCATCGTGCTGACGATGGATCGGCTGATGCGCTATCCGATGATCACGCGCCAGACATTTGTGGAATGCGGTGGCAATTCAGCGGCGCTTTTTTCTAACGAACCTGTGCAGGCCAATTTGCAATCTCTGCATGGTCTCGTTTCCAATGCGGAATGGACGGGCGTGCCGCTTTCGGCTGTCTTGGATGAAGTGGGCATCGACCCGAAAGCCAAATGGATGTTGGTTGAGGGCGCAGACACGGCTGCCATCACGCGCTCCGTGCCACTGAAAAAAGCACTGGATGATGCCATTCTCGTGCTCTTCCAGAACGGCGAGCGTTTGATGGCCGAGCAGGGCTATCCGGTGCGCCTGCTGCTTCCCGGTTGGGAAGGCAATATGAACATCAAATATGTTCGCCGCATCAAAATCGTCGATCAACCGGCGCTGACCTATTATGAAGCGCGCAATTATTCGCCGCTTCTGCCGGATGCAAAAGCCTATCGCTTCTACTTTGTGAACGAAGTGAAGAGCTTTATCACGCATCCGTCTTTCGGCATGAAGCTGAATGAGCCCGGCTATTATGAAATTTCCGGTATTGCTTATTCAGGCGCGGGGCGCATTGAACGCGTGCAAGTCACGGCTGATGGCGGCAAGACATGGGCCGATGCGGCGGTGCAAGGTCCAACCATGCATAAAGCGTTCACGCGTTTCCACATCCCTTGGCGATGGGATGGGCAGCCCGCCATTCTTTCCTCGCGTGCGGTGGATGATGGTGGCAATGTCCAGCCTTTGCGCGATGAATTCATCCGCGAACGTG
>CAWUNF010000212.1:0-3646 GCA_963923195.1 uncultured Hyphomicrobiales bacterium
AGCAAAGATGGCGTGAAACCGACGCAATAAAGGGTTTTATGGCGCAATCCATGTGGCGGTGAGTGCATCACCTCGCCATTGAAACAAGGCACGTCTGTGACCTGAGGCGTGCAAATAAAGCCATTCCATCTGGTCAATGGTGATTTCAATCACGCTGAAATTTTCCTCGCCGCCCGGCATCACTCCCGCCGCATCGGGCGCATCCATTTCTGTGCCCGGTGCCTGCGCTTGCGCATAGCAAATTTTGCTTTTCTCTTGGGAGCGCGCATAGGCCTCGCGCGCGATTTCAGTCTGGGGCGCATGATGGACGCCAAGACCAGACAGGCGCAGTTGGATTTTCGCCGCCGGACAATAGGCATGAACCGCCACACGCGGATGCGCGCGTAAGGATAAAGCTTTTTGGCTGCGCCAATCGGTGTGAAAGCGCAGCATCCGTGTGCGCGGATCTGCAGCGCGCAAAACGAGCGTGCGCGCCTGTGGCGCGCCATCGGCCCCAAGGCTTGCCAGAACCGGCGTGTGGAAGCCCGAGCGGCGATCCTTCACCCCACGCACGAGCCGTGCCCAGCCCTCCGTCAGGCTGGCGTGGAGATCATCATAACAGGGGAGCGGCGCTTGCATGGTCAAAATTACGGCTCAAAGCGCCGCCGGGATCAGTCCGGGGGGCCTGTAAAGACCTTGGCAAAGGTGGCATCAGACGATTATGATTTAGCCTATTCATCCTGCCCCGCAGGATCACAAACGCGACCTTTAAGAACCCGCGACACAAGGGACGAGACCCATGAGCACTGCTGCCATCCATGATACGACCAAGGCCCGTCGCGAAGACGTCTATGACCGCGAAGGCCCTTTCCATCCCGAAACCTATGTCGGCCAATCGCCAATCAAGCCTAATAAGCTCGGCCATTTCGTTTATGAGGTGAGCGATGTCGAGCGCACGGCGAAATTCTGGACCGAAGTCATGGGCTTTGTTGAAACAGATCGCAACAAACACGGCATGGTCTTCTTCCGTTGCGGCAAAGACCACCACGGCATTGGCTTGAAGCCAATGGGCAAGGGCAAGAAGCCAAAGCGCGACATTCATGGCTCATTGCAAGTCGAGCATCTCGCCATTGAAGTCGACAATACGGAAATCCTGCGCCAAGCGAAGAAATTTTTCCTCGCCAATAATATTCCGATTGTTTTTGAAGGCCGCAAAGGTGCGGGCTGCAATATCAGCATCAACTTCCTTGATCCTGATGGCTATGAATTTGAAATCTACACCGACATGGATCAGATCGGACCAGATGGTCGCTTGCGCCCACCAACCATGTTCAAGCCGCGCAATCCGCTGGAAGAGGCTATTGAAGATCCAGTCGATAAAAAGTGGTAAGCCATAAAAAAAGCCGCCCTTCTGGGCGGCTTTCTTTTTTTAAAAGAGCGCTTCAGCGCGGATCAATTGGCGAGTGTCGCCTTCAGCTTTAAAACTTTATCCGTGCAGAAATTATGTTCGCGCGGCTCAACAGATTCGCCATCTTCAAAATCGACCGCAATCTTCACTTTGCAAGCCTTGCCAATATTCACTTTGACAGACTTGCCCGGTGCGAGTGCGTCTTTCAGCAAATTCGCATCAGGACCCGCGGAGAAAAAAATCACCGACGTGGACGTATCATTGGTGAGGGTGATGACAGTCGGGCCTGCAGCCATTGCAGGCGCCGCTGACAGAACCAACACAGGCAAAGCGAATTTGAACACCGAACTCATGGACGCATCCTCAGTTTGAACAATTCCTATCGGACTTATGCTGAACCTTACGCTTGAAAAAGGCAACGGGCTAAAAGGCTAGAGGCGGCAATAGCCTGAGCCCGCATAAGACGAGCCCGAGGGGCACGAGCCATTATGCGCGGGCACATAGCCGCGCGCGCTCGACGAGCGGCAGTAATTACTCCCGGCATAAGAGGCGCCTGATGGGCAAGAGCCATTATGGGCGGGCACATAAACATCGGCATTGGTCGCGCGACAATAGCCTGAGCCTGCATAAGACGTGCCCGAGGGGCACGAACCATTATGCGCGGGCACCATTGATTGCGCCTGCGCGCTCGCCGCCGTCACAACAGCCAAGCATAAGCCGCTGATCAATGCCTTCATCTGCTTTCCCCTCTAACTCTTTTCTGTGACAGGAAGGTAAAGCGAAACAAGCCTTTGAGCAAAGGCTCTTGCTGCGCTGCGAAAAGCTTAGCGCATAAACAGAAATTGGATCAGCCCGCCTGTCTTTTCAATCTGCGTGGCCGTTCCGCCTGAGGCAGTCTGGGGCAAGCGGCTGATGACAAAAAGGGCGATGCCGATGAAACGATTGAGGGCCTGTCTCGTCTCGGTTCTGACCATCTTTTTCGCGCAAGCGCCGGCGCAAGCGCTCGATAAATTTGTCATCGCCTCTGGCGCTTTTGGCAATTGGCAAACCGCGCCACCTCACATGGGCAAAGTTGCGGGCATTTTTGAAAAGCATGGTTTGGATGTTGACGTTTTATGGACGGAAGGGGGCGGCGAATCTTTGCAAGCTGTCGCCTCCGGCAGCGCCGATGTTGGCGTGGGTCTTGGCCTATCTGCCGTCATGGCCGCCTATCAAAAAGGCGCGCCCGTGCGCCCGATTGGAAATACCAGCACGGGACCTGACCTTTATTGGTATGTGCCCGCCCAATCGCCATTGCAATCGTTGAAAGATGCACAAGGCAAAAGCATTGCTTATGCAACGCTTGGATCATCTGGCTATATTGCCCTGATTGGCATGCAAAAGCTTTACAATGTGAAGCTGAATATGGTGGCCACTGGCGGGCCTGCTGCGACTTATACGCAAGTCATGTCGGGCCAAGTGGATATTGGTTGGGCCAATCCGCCTTTTGGTTTTGAACAACGCAAAAAAGGTTTGATCCGCGTGCTCGCGCGCGAATCCGAATTGCCTGAATTTCTCGATCAAACATCGCGCGTGTTGATTGCCAATCTTGGCGCCTTGCGCAACAAGCCCAAACAAATGGAGGCTTTCCGCTTGGCCTATGCGGAAACAATTGAATGGATGTATTCGGGCGCGCAAGCCATGCAGGCCTATTCGGATTTTTCCAAAGTCCCGCTCGATATTGCCCAGCAAGTGATCGACGAATTTTGGCCCAAAAAGGCCGTACTCATGACCACGCTCGGCGGGGTGGATTTCGCGATGCGCGACGCCGTTGAAATGAAACTGATGAAAGAACCGCTGACCAAGCCACAGCTTGAGGACTTCTTCGCCTTTTACGCCAAGTGAAATATGTACCCGCGCGGGGTCGGATCAGCCTCAAAGCCGCCCGAAGCGCGCCACATGCGCCCAGATCAGGCGGGTGCGCTTAAAATTTGTTGCCGCATTTTTGCAAGCAAAATGAGCATGTTGCCTAAAATACAGGCAGTAAAATTCTGATTTTTAGGCAGCTTCCCAAGGGAATGCTGCCACCCACTCGGCTTTCCTGAGGGCAAGCACCGAAGTCCAAACAAAAAACGAGCCAGAAGCGACCCATCACGGCCTTGCGAGGTGCTGGCACGAACCCTGCTTTGACTTTGCCACGCGCCGGCGGGCACGAATGGTGACCTAAGCGCTCCCACTCTCAAGAGGGCGATCATGCCGAAGTTTAAACTCGAGTACATC
>CAWUNF010000213.1:0-3641 GCA_963923195.1 uncultured Hyphomicrobiales bacterium
GTGAGCTTGCGCTTGGTATTGGCGACGGGAGAATCATAAATAATGGCGGCTTGATCAGCGCGACCATTCTTCACATGGCGATCAAGCACATTGTAGCAAGTGTTGCAGGTCGCATCAGGAAACCAGCGACCATAGGGGCCTTGCGCGCTGTCAAAAATCTTTTTTGGAGCCTCGATCCAGTCCACGGCCTTGGCGGCTTGCCCCCAAAAACCTTCCGGGTCTTTCTGCCAATTGGCATAGACTTCGGCGTAAGAACTCATCGATCCCTCCCACGGGTCCTGCAACGACTTTCACCATTTGGGCCAAGCCCAAAGCTGCCGTCTTTGTTGCGCCCACGCCTGTCCAAAGCAACGCCTGCAAGATTGTCTCTTAGGCCTAGCCAAAAGGGCCAAGATGGGTGAAAGCTCTCATGTGATGATGGATGTGACCTTCTACCTCGCGGCGATTCCGGCCGTTTTGTTTCTCGGCCTCGCCAAAGGTGGCTTTTCGGGGCTCGGCATGGTGTCCCTGCCGCTGATGGCTCTGGTCGTCCCGCCCTTGCAGGGGGCCGCCATTATCATGCCCATCCTCATGGTGCAGGATTTCGTCTCGCTCTGGGCCTATCGGCGCACATGGGATCGGAAAATCCTCCTCATGTATCTGCCCGGCACTTTGGCGGGCCTGCTCACCGGCGCTTGGCTTGCGAGCTATGTGTCCAATGCGATGGTGGAATTGATGGTCGGGCTGATCGCCACGACTTTTGTCATCCAACATTGGCTGCGCAAAGCACCCGCCCAAGACGAGCCCCCGCGCAAACCGCGCTTTGTGCCCGCGCTCTTCTGGGGCGTTTTGTCGGGCTTTACATCCTTCATCGCCAATACGGGCGGCGTGCCGTTTCAAGCCTATACGGTGCCGCTGCGCCTGCCGCCGATTGTCTATGCGGGCACATCGACCTTTCTTTTCATCTTTATCAATTGGATCAAATTCGCTCTGTTCGTTTGGCTCGGCCAAGTCTCGCAAAGCAATTTGATGATTTCAGCCACGCTTTTGCCTGTTGCGGTGGCCGCAACATTTTTGGGCGTATGGCTTGTGAAGCGCATGGAAGCGAGCCGTTTTTACGGCATCGTCACCACAACGACTTTCATTCTCGGCCTCAAACTCATCTGGGATGGAGCCCGCGATATGGGATGGTTTTAACGTGCACCCCATGTCACGCGCGCAGACAAGATCCACGCGCGGCTAGATATTTCCGACAGATGAATGGGCGCGGAGAAACGCGTCTCTAATGAAGTGTTGTTCGACTGCCTTGAGATCGTAGCTTTTCAATCTCGTCGCGCAAAGCCAGCTTCTTTCGCTTTAACTCTGCAACACGCAAATCATCTGTGGCGGGATGATGTTTGGCATCTTCAAGCTGCTTTTCAAGCGCCTTATGACGGCGTTCCAATTCGACGAGATGGTTATGCAACGACATCGGGCAAATCCTCCTAAAGAGATTGCTGTCGACAGTTCGAAGTCTGGCATGAAACCGATCACTTGCAAGCAGAAAGAATGGGGTACGTGCGATCAAGAAATGTTTAGATGGACGGGCGCCGCAACGTCATGTGATCAAGGGGGACGCTTGGCCTGACCTTGCCTTTCGGTCACAGACCCGCGCATGATGGCCTTGCAGCAGAAAGCGGGATTCGGGAAGTTCTGGCGCATGGCCAATAAATTGAGTGACGAGGAGCGGGCCGCCTATGAGGCCGAGGCCCAGCGCCTGCGCGAAGAGCACCGCGATCTGGATGCTGCCATTGAGGCGCTGGAGCTGGTCGGCAAGGGCGACCAGTTGCAAATCCAAAGGTTGAAGAAGCGCAAGCTCTTCCTGCGTGACCGGCTCTCCTTTCTCGAAGACCAGCTCACCCCCGATATTATCGCCTGAAGGCTGAACGGGGGGCTCAAACTTGCCCTTCTGGCCGCCTTCCGCTATCTCAGGCCGCTTCTTTTGTAAGGAGCCTTGACCTATGGCCCGTACCCCTGTCGCCATTATCATGGGCAGTCAGTCTGACTGGGCCACCATGCGCCATGCCGCCGAAATGCTGGACAAGCTCGGCATTGCCTATGAGGCGCGGATTGTCTCTGCCCATCGCACCCCTGACCGTCTCGTCTCCTTCGCCAAAGGCGCTAAGGCTGCTGGCTTTCAGGTGATTATTGCGGGCGCAGGTGGCGCGGCCCATCTGCCGGGCATGACGGCGGCCATGACGTCGCTGCCTGTCTTTGGCGTCCCGGTCGAATCCAAGGCTTTGTCCGGCCAGGATTCGCTTCTCTCCATCGTGCAAATGCCCGCTGGCATTCCCGTTGGCACTTTGGCGATTGGCAAAGCGGGCGCAGCCAATGCAGGCCTGCTCGCAGCCAGCGTTTTGGCTTTGCATGATGAGGCGCTTGGCAAACGCTTGGATGAATTCCGCGCGCAGCAAACCAATTCTGTCGCCGAACATCCGAAAGACGAAGACACGAAATGAGTGTCGTGCTCAAACCCGGTGACATGATCGGCATTTTGGGATCAGGCCAACTCGGCCGCATGATCGCACTTGCGGCTGCGCGTTTGGGGCTTCGTTCGCACATTTACTGCCCAGATCCGGGACCTGCTTTCGACGTTTGCGCGCAGCACACACGTGCTGCTTATGACGATGAAAAAGCGCTGGCCGCTTTTGCGGAGAGTGTCGCGCTCGTCTCCTATGAATTTGAAAATGTGCCTGCCCATACGGCAGCTTTTTTGGAAGCGCGCTGCCCCGTGCGCCCCGGCCCGCGCGCGCTCGCCATTACGCAAGATCGCTTCACCGAAAAAAGCTTTTTGAATGATCTGGGCATTCCAACAGCCCCATTTGCGGCTGTCGATAGTCTTGCCGATCTTGAAAAAGCTGTTGCCAAACTCGGCCGGCCTTGCGTGTTGAAGACGCGCCGCTTTGGTTATGATGGCAAGGGTCAGGTGATGATCCGCGAGACCACCCATCTCGCAGAAGCTTTTGCCTCTGTTGGTGGTGGCGCCTGCATTCTTGAAGGCTTTGTGCCTTTCCAGCGCGAAGTCTCGGTGATTGGCGCGCGTGGCCTTGATGGTTCTTTCGCGGCTTATGATGTTTGCGAAAATGAACATGCCAACCACATTCTCTCGCGCACGCTGGTGCCAGCCCATGCCAGCGCAACAACACAAAAAGCCGCGCTTGATATGGCAGGCCGCATTGCGGCGGCACTTGATTATGTCGGCGTGATCACGGTTGAAATGTTCCTCGTTGAAGAGGCAAGCGGCGAGCGCATTGTCGTGAATGAAATTGCACCGCGCGTGCATAATTCGGGACATTGGACGCTGGATGGCGCCGTCACGTCGCAATTCGAGCAGCATGTGCGCGCCATTTGCGGCTGGCCGCTTGGCTCACCGCGCCGTCATGGCCGCATTGAAATGCACAATCTCATTGGCGCGCAAGCGCATGAATGGAACGCGCTTTTGCAACAAGAGGGCGTCGCCCTGCATCTTTATGGCAAGCATGACGCGCGCGAGGGCCGCAAAATGGGCCATTGGACCAAGGTCTTTCCCGAAAATTGATGCGCGCCTTAGCCCGCGCGGATCAGCGCTGCTTCAAGGGGTGATCCTGCTTGTGGCGCACCTGCCGTGCAGGTTGCACAAGGCG
>CAWUNF010000214.1:0-3626 GCA_963923195.1 uncultured Hyphomicrobiales bacterium
TGAATGCTTTGCACACGGCCAAGACCGAAGCCAAAGCTGCTTTCGGTGATGATGCTGTCTATCTCGAAAAATATCTCGAGAAGCCGCGTCATATCGAAATCCAGATTCTGGGTGACGGTCAGGGCAATGCGATCCATCTGGGTGAACGCGATTGCTCGTTGCAGCGTCGTCATCAAAAAGTGCTGGAAGAAAGCCCCTCGCCTGCGCTCAATGCTGAACAGCGTGCAGAGATCGGTGAGATTTGCGCCGCTGCTATGCGCAAGCTGAAATATTCGGGCGCTGGTACGATTGAATTCCTCTATGAGGATGGGCGCTTCTATTTCATTGAAATGAACACGCGCATTCAGGTCGAGCATCCGGTGACAGAAATGATCACCGGCATTGATCTGGTCAATGAACAGATCCGCATTGCGGCTGGTTCACCTCTGTCAATCACCCAAGAAGATGTGCGTTTTGAAGGGGCAGCGATTGAATGCCGCGTCAATGCGGAGCATCCGGCAACCTTCCGCCCCTCACCGGGCAAGATTGCCTATTATCATCCACCGGGTGGCTTGGGCGTGCGCGTCGATTCAGCGGTCTATCAGGGCTATTCCATCCCGCCCAATTATGACTCGCTCGTCGGCAAGCTGATCGTACACGGCCGCAATCGCACAGAAGCTTTGATGCGTCTGCGCCGTGCGCTCGATGAATTTATCGTCGATGGCATTGATACGACGCTGCCTTTGTTCCGCACTTTGGTGCGCAACACCGATGTGCAGAACGGCGATTATGACATTCACTGGCTGGAGAAATTCCTGGCCACAGGTGGCATGGACGATCATTGAGCCGTCATTGCGCGGAGGCCGCAAGGTCAATGCGGAAAGCCAATCACATCAAGGCGAGCTTAGGCTCGCCTTTTTTTTGGATTGCTTCCCGCCACGCTTTGCTCGCGGGTTCAATGACGAGCCCCCTTGACGGTTTGTGCCTTCAGGCCCACCATTCTTGGCATGACGACGCCCCTGCCCGATGACGAGCGCCCTGCGGAAATCACACCGCAAATTTTGCTGCGCGCCTATGCGGTTGGCATGTTTCCTATGTCAGAGGGCGCGGATGACCCAACGCTTTTCTGGGTTGATCCAGACATGCGTGGCGTCTTTCCGCTCGACAAAATGATCATCTCGAAAAGCCTCGCCAAAATTATTCGCTCAGATCGTTTTGAAATTCGCATCAATGATGATTTTGATGCGGTGATTGATGCTTGCGCGGCTGCGGCGCCAGATCGTCACAATACATGGATCAATCAACGCATCCGCAAACTCTACCGCGATCTTTATGATTTCGGTTTCGTGCATACGGTCGAAACATTTTTGGATGGCGTGCGCGTTGGCGGTCTTTATGGTGTCAAAATTGGTGCGGCTTTTTTTGGCGAAAGCATGTTTCACCGCGCAACCGACGCGTCAAAAGTCGCTTTGATGCATTTGGCCGCGCGTTTACGTGCGGGTGGTTTTCGCCTGCTCGATACGCAATTCATCACACCACATTTGGCAACACTCGGCGCTGTTGAAATGCCGCGTGATGCCTATCATGTGATGCTGGATGATGCGATTGGACGCAGTGCCGATTTCTTCATCTGGCCGAAAGGCACGCATGTGCCCGGCCAAAAAATTCTCGACATATTGAAAGATTAGCGGCCCGCTGGAATATTTCCGGGCGGCAAAGCAATCGGTGCTTCACGTGCTGTTGGCAAGCGTTGTTGCTGATTTTGTTGTGGTGCGGGTGTGCGCGGCTGCGCGGCATTTGGCGCTTCAATCACGGGAAGCGCCGGCAAGTTTGAGGGCGAGGCTGGTGCAGGTGTGCCCGCGCGCGATCCAGGTGTGGCACCCACTTCAATCGCATTGCCAAGTGGCGGCGCTGTTGGTGGCGCTGTTGGCGCAAGTGTTGGCGCAGGTGTTGACGGCGTAGCTTGGCGCGCCGGCTGTTGACGTTGTGCCGGTGTACGCTCAGCAGGCGGCGTGGCATCGCGCAGATCAACAGTTTCTGGCGGTGTCACAATAATATCTTTGCCACCACGGCAATCTGTTAGCCATGCATCATAAACGGGATGTTCAATCGCATGGAGACCTGGACTTGCGGCAAACATCCAGCCTGAGAAAATGCGCTTCATCTCATTTTGCGGACCCACTTCATCCACTTCGACAAAGCTTGTTGTTTGCGGCGTTTCTGTTGGCGGGCGTGTGTAGCAAATGCGCGGTGTGATTTGGATCGTGCCAAATTGCACCGTCTCATCAATCGCCACATCGAATGTGATGATGCGGCCAGTGATCTTATCAAGACCGGCAAAAACGGCTGTGGGATGTTTGATCTTATCAGCCTGCGCAACAGACATGCCGCCCGCGAAAGCCGCAGCGACAAAAAGACAGCGCAAAGGAGACTTAAGTTTGATCATATCAAAATGTCATGCGGGCCAGATAAGGCGGAAACATGGCCGAAACCCTGCCCGCTGACGAGACGCTTTATTGGCCAGGCGTCCAAGCCTGATAATCGCCCGTGGCAGCGGGGCGCTGACCTGAGGCCATCATGGAGCCGGACGGACGATAAGCATTGGCTGTGCCCGTCTGATTGGCCTCAAAAGGCATTTCCCAATCACGCGGCTTATAATTTTCAGCCGTGGGTGGCGTATCAACTGTGTAATGAAGCCAGCCATACCAGCCGGTCGGCACGCTCGAGGCTTCGCTGACGCCATTAAAAATCACCCAGCGACGCACATAGCCAAGGGCAGGATCGAGTTTGCCGCCCTTGGTCTGGTAATAGCTATTGCCAAATTCGTCTTGGCCGACCAGCTCACCATGACGCCAGGTGTGGAAACGCGTGTTGAGCGTCTGCCCATTCCACCAGGTCAAAATCTGCAAGAGCCAATTCGGCATGAGAATCCCCGTCGCGCGGCTTTAAGTTGCGGGCGGAATATGCCCCCCGCTCCCCGCCCTGTCCAGCAGACAGAGGTCGATTTTGCGCATCGATTCGTAGGGGGCTGCTAGGGGCGGCCTAAACCCCTCTCCAAACGTCCGATTCGAGCTTTACCTATGGGAATTCGAGCGAATTTGCGGCGGCCTCTGGGCCATCCACCGGCTGCCCTAACTCAAGGGGAGACGCAACTAGCCACAAGTCTTTGGGACCCATTTGGGGCCATCCCACCTTGAAAAATCACGCTAATTTCGACTTGTGCAACCCCCTGCCACGCCCCGTTTGATCAAGAAACACTATAGTTAACAGGCACTTGTGCCGGCCGCGCGCAGATCATCCCCAATCTTCACAGGAAGCACAACATCTAGTCCCATGATCAATTTCAAACACAAGACCTTGACGAAACATGCGGGCAGGTTCAATTTGCCCAAATCGCTGATTGCCGCTTGCAACGCGCCGGAAACAGGCTGCGCCTTGAGAGGTAAACAGGAAGGCAGAAGCGCCCCCAACGAGGCGCGCTGCCTTTAAGTGTTCCGGGCGCTCCCCCAAGGGCGCACGGCCAGTTTCGTCAAGAATTGTGTTTGGAATCAGGGCTGTCAAACGGCCCCGCGGGGACGGGTGTCTCTCGCGAGACTGACAGGGAAGACGTGAATGCGCATCGAGCGGCGGTATACCAAGGCAGGCCA
>CAWUNF010000215.1:0-3601 GCA_963923195.1 uncultured Hyphomicrobiales bacterium
CCAAAGACGCGTTCGAAAAGACCTGAGAGGAAGGAATGGCGTTCCGCGAATCCTTCGGGGTGAGGCTCCGTCGCCCCAAATTCCAAAGGATGTGAACGTGTCACGCGGCTCATGCCAAACTCCCGACTCGATGGAGATGATTGAGCCAGAACATGGTTGAGGTCGGGTTAATAAGCCCATTAAGGGCCTAGCCGCATGGCCTGTCGAGCTTTGAAAAAAGAACATCCTAAAAGCTCATGCATAAGATTCACAAAATGCGGTCTAATCATTCAAAATACGAGGTTTTTTACGGTTCACCCTATCTGCGCTTCGCGCTGATCATGCTTGCCAAATCGGCCGGATTGCTCAAAAGAAAAGACGGGCGATAACAGGGGTTCGCATGACTGATTTCCTTCATCTGACCAATCGGATTCTCACCCTTTTTGCAGGACTGCTGGGTGCGGCTGGCATGATTGGCGCGGCAGCAGCGGCCCACGGTGGCTATGGCGAGACATTAAACACGGCCTCTCTTTTCGCATTGATTCATGCCGTTCTGATCTTGGCTCTGACACGCGCTCTCACGACCCGCCTGTCCACTTTGGCCGCGGCTTTGATCATGCTCGGCGCCCTGCTCTTTTGTGGCGATCTGTCTCTGCGCGCTGTTGCGCAGCATGCGCTCTTTCCAATGGCCGCGCCCCTCGGTGGATTTTTGATGATTGGCGGCTGGCTCGTCACAGGCCTCAGCGGTTTGTTCCGCCCCGCTTAAGCCCGCCATCTCCACATCTAGCGTCCAACATCGGGGCGCCTATCACATCGTCCCGCTCGCCTCTTGCCGCTCGCCTCTTGCCTCTTGCCACCGCGACGCGCATTTTACGACAAGGCATGGTGAGGCCTTTCAAACACCAACGGTCCATGAACGACGAACAGCACAAAGGACTGCTCGGACGACGCATCCTCATCGTGGAAGATGAGCCGATGATTGCCATGACGCTTGAAGACATGCTGGCCGATGCGGGCTGCACCATTGCGGGAACGGTCACGCAAGTTGGTGATGCTTTGCGCCTTATTGCAGATGGGGGCGTCGATGGCGCGGTGCTCGACGTTCATCTCGGCACAGAAAAGATCGATCTCGTTGCCGATGAATTGGCCCGTTTGGGGCGCCCATTCATTTTCACAACAGGTTATGGCGCGCCCGGCGTGCCGCGCGCCCATAGCAAACAAGGCCTCGTGCAAAAACCTTTTCGCAGCGATGACCTCGCCCAAGCTCTCTCGGCTGCTTTCAAACGGCAAAGCTAAAAGCCCGTCAGCCCAAAAGGCGGGGAAATGACAAATGGGTCAATCCAATCGCCTCTCTCATGCGAAAACAGATGAGATTGTCACAATGGTTGCCCTTGTTTCGCTGCATTGCAGCGTAATCCTTGATCAAGGGGCATGATTTTTCGGCATGTGCTGCGTAAAAGCCTTGCCAAGCAGGCTGCCAATCAGGACAAATGGCAGAACTCACTTGAAAAAACAGCCGGCTAGGCAAAAGCCCCTGAGGCCGGCATTGGGAGATGAGGAATGAAGCTTGCCAAATCCCCGAGACTGATGATCGCCGGTGCGGCGGGTCTCGGCGCCATTGCCGTTGTGGCCTCATCTTTTTTCTCTCCCCATGCCAGCGTTACACAAGCGCAAGCCCAGCAAGGCGAACAACAAGGACAGCGTGGCCCTAATACTGGCGGGGCAAATAATGCCGCGCAAAATCGCCCGCCCGTGAATGTGCGTGTCGCCAAAGCTGAACGTGGCGCGCTCCCCCTGGTTGCGGAAGCGGTTGGCACAGTGCAACCCATTGCCTCTGTCGCACTTCGCTCGCGCATTGATGCGCAGATTGAATCCATTCTCGTGCCCGATGGTGCGGCGGTGAAAGCGGGCGATGTGCTCGTCAAATTGGATTCCCGTCAGGTCGAAGCACAAATCCGCCAAGCGCAAGCAACCCTTGCCAAAGATCGTGCAACGCTCGAACAGGCTGAGCGCGATGTTGTGCGTTTCAACGAACTCGTTGCACGCCAAACCGGCACGCAAGTTTCACTCGACAATGCCAAGACTGCGGCTGCGGCCGCACGCGCAGCGATCATGGGTGATGAAGCTCAGATTGAAAATCTCAATGTGCAATTGAGCTGGTATACGATCAAAGCGCCAATCACGGGACGGGTCGGCACATTTTCGCAAAAGGCGGGCAATATTATTCGCTCGGGCGATGCAACCGCGACCGGCACTCTGACAACCATTGTGCAGACCTCGCCGATCTATGTCTCTTTCTCCGTGCCCCAACGCCTGCTGGCTGATTTGCGTGATGCTGCTGCCCGCAATGATTCTGAAATCATTGCCACCCCGCAGGGAACGACCAAAGCCGTGACCGGCAAGCTTGCCGTCATCGACAATCAGATTGATCCCGCGACTGGCACAATCACCGTACGCGGTGCATTCGACAATCCAGATGAGGTTTTATGGGCGGGCCAACTCTGCTCTGTGCGCATTCAATTGCGCGTGGATCCCAATGTGGTGAGCGTGCCGCGTGAAGCGGTGCAATCGGGCCAGAATGGCAATTATGTTTATATTGTCGAAGACAATGTGGCGCGCGTGCGCCCGATTGAATTGGGCCGCTTCCAAGACAATCGACAGGTGATCCTCAAAGGATTGAATGGTGATGAGACGATCGTCACAGATGGCGCTCTGGCTCTTACCAATGGCGCGCGCGTCGAAACGCGCGGACCCGAAGCCAAAAAGGGCAATAGCTGATGTCACTTCCTGAACTCTGCATTCGCCGACCGGTGATGACAACATTGCTGATGTTGTCATTCATCGTCTTTGGTATTTTTGGCTATATGAAATTGCCGGTCGCGGCACTGCCACGCGTTGACTTCCCGACCATCAATGTCTCGGCGCAATTGCCCGGCGCCAATCCAGAAACAATGGCGGCTTCTGTGGCCGCACCGCTCGAGCGCGCCTTTGCCACCATTCCCGGCGTGTCGCTGATGACCTCGCGCTCGCAAACGGGCCAGACCAATATCACCATTCAATTCGATCTAGATCGTGAAATTGATGGCGCAGCTCTCGACGTACAATCGCAAATCACATCGACCTTGCGCCGCCTGCCGCCGGAATTGCCCGCCCCGCCCTCTTTCCGCAAAGTGAATCCGGCTGATTCGCCGATCCTTGTGCTGGGGCTCGCCTCGTCGCAATTACCCCTCTCAACCACCAATGATTATGCCGAGCAGATTTTCGCGCAGCAGATTTCGCAAATACCCGGCGTCGCGCAGGTCTTTATTTTCGGCCAGCAAAAATTTGCCGTGCGCATTGAAGCTGATCCCGATGCGGCGGCCGCACGTGGCCTGACGCTGCAAGATATTCGCAGCGCAGTATCGGCCGCCAATAGCGCCACACCTGTTGGCACATTACGCGGCCAGGGCCAAAATGTGACGCTCACTGCCTCCGGCCAAATTGAACATGCCGACGGCTATAAGGATGTCGTGGTTGCTTGGCGCAATGGTGCGCCCGTGCGCTTGGGCGAAATTGCCAAAGTCTATGACGGCGTTGAAAACGACCAGATCGCCGCTTGGCATAATAAGGATCGCGCGATCCT
>CAWUNF010000216.1:0-3583 GCA_963923195.1 uncultured Hyphomicrobiales bacterium
CGGGCGCTGGTGGTGGATATGATCTTTATGGCCGTTTGGTCTCGCGCCATATAGGGCGCCATCTTGCCGGCGCGCCGTCCGTCGCTGCGCAAAACATGCCTGGCGCCGGCAGCGTCACGATGACTAATTTCATCTATAATGTCGCCCCCAAGGATGGTTCGGCACTCGGAATTGGCTCGCCCTCGCTGCCGCTTCTCGAAGCCATTGGCACGCAGGGCGTGCGCTTTGAAACGGCCAAGCTCAATTGGATTGGGCGCGTGGCCTCCATCACAAATGTGACGGTCAGTTGGCACACGAGCCGTGTGAAATCTCTTGCTGAAGCGCGTGCGCAGAAATTGCTCGTGGGAGCGATCTCGCCCAATTCTCCACTGACGCAGCTTCCCAGAGCACTCAACAGCGTGTTGAAGACCAAGTTTGAAATCGTGCCGGGTTACGCGGATTCCAATGCGACGCTGCTCGCGATGGAGCGCGGTGAGGTCGAGGCCTCAACGGTCTCCTGGGATATGTTGCGCAATCAAAAAGCAGAGTGGTTGCGTGGCAAGAAGGTCAATCTTCTCGTGCAATATACATTGGAGCGCTCACGCGATTTGCCGGACGTTCCAACGGCTTTAGAAGCCGCGAGCAGTGCTGAAGAAAAGCAGGTCATTTCCATTTATGTCAGTGGCGCGGATGTGGGTTATGCCATTTTTGGCCCGCCCGGCATGAGTGGTGATCGTGTGAAGGCATTGCGCAATGCTTTTGTGGCCATGCTGAAAGATGAGAAGCTTTTGGCGGATGTCGAAAAGCTTGGAATTGCATTCGACCCAGCACCTGGCGATAAGCTTCAAGATATTCTCGTGAGCCAAGCGAAGACCTATCCGGCTCTGCGCGATCAGCTCAAGGCTTTGACGGTGGCCGCTGAGGCAGGCCCCTAGGAGTAATACCATGTCTGTTTCAGCGAATTTAAAATCTAAAAAGTTAAGCGCCGAAGAGCAGCAGGTGCGCATCGATCTGGCGGCTTGTTATCGGCTCATTGCCTTGAATGGTATGGACGATATGCATGCGACACACATTTCTGCGCGCGTGCCGGGCTCAGAGCATCACTTTTTGATCAACCCTTACGGATTGCTGTTTTCCCAAGTGACGGCATCCAATCTCGTTAAAATCGATATCAATGGGAATATCGTTGAGGACACGCCTTATTCCATTAACCCGGCTGGCTTTGTCATTCATTCAGCTGTCCATGCAGCACGTGAAGATGCGATCTGTGTCATCCATACGCACACAGTTGCTGGGATTGCTGTAGCCTGTCTCGAAGAGGGGCTCTTGCCACTTTCGCAAAAGTCGATGCGCTTTTATAAGCGAATTGCCTATCATGATTATGAGGGCAAGGCAGATGATCTGGACGAGCGTTCAAGGCTCGTGCGCGATCTTGGCCCGCATAATGCGATGATCTTGCGCAATCATGGTTTGCTGGCCTGTGGTCGGAGCGTCAGCCGTGCCTATAAGACAATCTATAATCTCGAAAAGAGTTGCAAGATCCAGCTGGCTGTTATGTCGAGCGGGGGCACGCCCATCGCGCTTTCAGAAAAAGTAATGGAACACGCAGCCAAGCAATTCGACAGAGATGATGTGCCTGGTGGCACAAGGCCAGACGGTTGGCCGTCTCTGCTCATGCATTTGGACAAAGTGGATCCGGGATACAGGGACTAATTGCGCCGCAGCTGATTAATCTTGTGTTTTGGAGGATTTTAGAATGAACCATTCACTTGACGGGACTGTTGCCGTCGTTACGGGCGGCAGTCGTGGGCTAGGGCGCATCATGGCCATTGCACTCGCAGATAAGGGCGCGCGCGTTGTTCTTGCCTCCCCAGAGACCGATCAGCTGAATGCAGTAAAGGCTGAAATCGACGGTCTTTATGGCAAGGGCCGCGCTCTGGCCGTGACGACCGACATTACCAAGCGTGGGGATTGCGAAAACCTTCTTGCCGCAAGCAAAGGCGAATTCGGATCAGTTCAGGTTCTCGTCAATAATGCGAAAAGATTGAGCCGCGGGCCAGGCCTTCCGGCAACGGGCAACTCGCTTCCATTCTGGGAATCAAATCCGGACATATGGTGCGAAACAGTGTCCGTGAATGTTGGTGGCACGTTTCTAATGGCGCGAACGTTTGCTGAGCATTTTCTTGAGCAGAAATGGGGTCGCATCATCAATATCACGACCAGCCTTGTGACAATGCAGCGCCGGAACAATTCGCCTTACGGTGTCACCAAAGCTGCATTGGAAGCAGCCACGATGATTTGGGCAAAAGATCTCGATGGGACCGGCGTAACTGTCAACTCGCTCATTCCAGGCGGCGCTGTCGATCTGGAACCGGGTGTGCGGCAGCATCGCGAAGGCATCGGTAATTTGCAGCCATCCGACGTTATGAATCCTGTCTTGTTGTGGTTGGCATCTCGGGCCTCCGACGGTGTTACGGGGCGACGTTTTGTGGGGAAGCTCTGGAATACAAATCTTCCGCCAGATATAGCTGCACAAAGTGCCATTGAACCACCGGTTTTACGGGATCCCGATAGCCGATAATTTTCGATACAGGGGAGTTTTGCCATGCACAGCTTGAAACATGCCCTCTATCTTGTTTTGGCTTTAGTGTTTGGCCAAGCTCCATCAGCGCAGGCCGATGAAGCCGCAAAATTTTATGCAGGACAGCAGGTCAAAATTATCATCGGTTACCCGCCAAGCAGCGGTCATAATCATTACGCGCATATATTATCTGCCCATATTAGAAGTCATATGGTGGGTAACCCGGTTTTTTTGCCGCAAAATATGCCGGGCGCAGGAAGTATGGTCGCTGCCAATTGGCTTTATAATGTCGCGCCGCGTGATGGCTCAACAATTGGAATTTTCGCCATCAATGTTTTGATTGATGACCTGTTTGGAGGCTCTGGCGCCAAATTTGATCCAAAGAACTTTAACTGGGTCGGGAATATGGCTCAGACCATCGCCTTCTGCGGTGTCTGGCGAACATCGAAGGTGAAGTCATTCGAGCAATTGCTTCGCGATGAAGTATTGTTCGGTGTAACCGGACCGGCAGGAGGGACATATCAATCCGCCGTGGCTCTCAAAAATCTGTTTGGCGCAAAGATCAAATTGGTCCGCGGCTATAAAGCCGGTGAGGACATTGCGCTCGCTATGGAGCGCGATGAGGTTCAGGGGCGTTGTGGTTATCCTTTGTCAGTTGCTGCAGAGCGGGTGAAGTCCGGAGATCTGATCCCCCTCGTGCATGATAGCATCACCGCGGTTCCTGAATTGCCGGGTGTTCCTAGTGTTTATGATTTTGCAAGGTCGGACGAGGATCGGCAGGTTTTAGATCTTGTTTTCGGCTGGCATATTCTTGGGCGACCTGTCGCCGCCCCTCCATCTGTTCCATCAGACCGTTTGAAGGCTCTTCAGGCAGCATTCATGAAAACCATGGTTGATCCGAACTTTCTCGCTGACGCGAAAAAGAGCGATCTAGAAATCGCGCCGACGTCGGGACCGGAAACGGCTTCTTTAGTCGCTCGTTTCCTTGCCGTTCCTAAAAAGACCGTTGATCGGGTCGCGGAA
>CAWUNF010000217.1:0-3569 GCA_963923195.1 uncultured Hyphomicrobiales bacterium
TGAAACCTTCCGCCACTTCATCCTTGCTATAGGCAATGCGCATGCCCTTGCCGCCGCCACCAGCGGAGGCTTTGATCATCACCGGATAGCCAATTTCATCGGCGATCTTCACAGCATGATCGGGGCTCTCAATCACACCAAGATAGCCCGGCACGGTTGAGACCTTTGCGGCATTGGCAAATTTCTTCGATTCAATCTTGTCACCCATCGCGGCAATGGCGCGCGGGTTCGGGCCAATGAAGACAATGCCATTGGCCTTCAGCGCTTCGGCAAAAGCTTCGCGCTCAGACAAGAAGCCATAGCCCGGATGCACCGCTTCCGCGCCGGTCTGTTTGCAAGCGGCAATGATCTTGTCGATGACGAGATAGGATTCTGCTGCCGCAGGCGGACCAATATGGACAGCTTCATCCGCCATTTCGACATGGAGCGCGTCTTTATCCGCATCTGAATAGACAGCAACTGTCTTGATGCCCATGCGCTTGGCGGTCTTGATGACGCGGCAGGCGATCTCGCCACGGTTGGCGATGAGAATTTTCTTGAACATTTGCGCCCCGAACAATCCCGGCGCTGAGTGGCCCCGGGCGGAAAATCGTTTCGGGGTCCATGTTTATGGCGGCGCAGCAAGCCGGTCCATTCGCCTAAGGGGGAAGCCGGAGCGCGGCCGCAGGCGCCTTCCCCATCAAATCAGGCGGCTGAGGAGATTTTCTCCAAGCCCGGCCAGCGGGCCGCCCGCTCTTTGACCGCCGCCAGAAAGCTTGCCGGCACCTGATGGGCCTCAGCCAGAATATTCACGAGCAAAGCCAGGCGGGTGAGCGTCTGCGCCCCGTCCGCCCGGTCGAGCAGCCAAGAGGCTTGCGCGGGCGAGACAATGCCCGTCGGGCGCGATTGCCAGACGATATGATCGGTCAGAGCTTCCACGAAGAGCGCCGTCCAGCTCTCGGGCTTGGCTGAGGGCGAAGCGTCAATCTCAAACAGAGCCTCAGCCTCAGCGCGGGTGACACAGCCAAAGCGCAGCACGCGGCGGCGCAAATGGGTCACGTCCTCATCTGTCAGCAAAGGGCGCGCCGCCAAAGCGACAATCGAGGCTTTTGGGGTTTCCCCCTCTCCCAGTTCAAAACGGCTCAACACGATACGCCTCACTCAACAAACGCCAACATCACATGCGTAGAGGGTGAGGCTAGCCTCCTTACCCTTGTGTGAATCTGGCGAGGCTCTCGCGAGTCAGGGTTAAGGGGAGCGGAATCCATGTGGTTGACGGGGTGTGAATCCCGCGCCATGTCATGGGGCATGACCCAATCGATCGGCCTCCACCATGTCACCGCGCTGTCTGGCAATATTCGCCGCACGCATGATTTCTACACGCGCGTTCTCGGATTGCGCCTCGTCAAAAAGACCGTGAATTTTGACGATGCAGCAAGTTGGCATCTTTATTACGGCGACACGACTGGCGCGCCCGGCACGCTCATCACGTTCTTCTCGTGGGAAGATACGCGGCAAGGCAAGCCCGGCTCTGGTGAAGCTGTCGCTGTCTCTTTCTCCATTCCCCCGGGCTCGGCTCCTTTCTGGGCGGAGCGCTTTGCGGATGAAGGCGTGCGTTGCGCGCTCGATCATGCAGCACTTTCGCCTGTGCTGGCCTTGCATGATCCAGATGGCCTCGCGCTCGAACTCGTCGAGCAAGATGTGCTTGGCCTCACGCATCCGCATTTGGATGAGATCGCACCTGAATATGCGATCACCGGCCTGCTCTCCGCGACTTTGCTCGTCACCGATATTGAAGCCACCGCACGCGTCTTAATGGATGTGTTTGGCTGGCATGAAACGGGCCGCGCCGAATTGCCGGGTTTTGAACGTCTGCGCTTCCAGAGTGGCGCGAAAGCCCAAGGCGCGCAGATAGACTTGCTGCGCGCCGCTGATGCGCCCGCCGCCAAGCGCGGCACAGGCTCGGTCCATCACATTGCCTTCCGCGCAAAGGATGAAGCCGCGCAAGCCGAGATGGTTGCAAGCCTGCGTCGTGCTGGCATTGAAACAACGCCTGTACTCGACCGCACTTATTTCAAGTCGGTCTATTTCCGTGAACCCTCCGGCGTGCTCTTTGAAATTGCGACAGACGCGCCGGGCTTTACGGTTGATGAAAATGTCGAGCGTCTGGGCGAAGCGGTGAAACTGCCTGCGAATTTGCAAGACAAGCGCGAGGTGATTTTGGCGAAACTGCCAGCGCTCGACTAGCCTCACCGTCATTGCGAGGAGTGCAAGCGACGAAGCAATCCAGAATCCCGACATATTTCAGGAAAGATCTGGGTTAGCAGCCTTTCGCATCATTTTTATCATGCGTGGCTGGATTGCTTCGCTCCGCTCGCAATGCCGAACCCATAGGCGTCACCTCTCCTGCGTCATTGCGAGGAGCCGAAGGCGACGTGACAATCCAGAAAAAGGCCCCGTCTCCGGGGCCTTTTTTGTGTCCACTCACAGCGGAATATTATCGTGTTTCTTCCACGGATTATCGAGGCTCTTGTGACGCAGTGCCGCGAGTGAGCGCGCAATGCGTCGACGCGTGCCATGCGGCATAATCACTTCATCAATATAGCCACGCTCCGCCGCCACGAAGGGCGACAAGAAACGATCTTCATATTCCTTGGTGCGTTCGGCGATCTTCTCCGCATCGCCAATATCTTGACGGAAGATGATCTCAACCGCGCCCTTGGCACCCATCACCGCAATCTGCGCTGATGGCCAGGCATAATTCACATCGCCCCGCAAATGTTTGGAGGCCATCACGACATAAGCGCCACCAAAAGCTTTTCGCGTAATGACCGTGATCTTCGGCACAGTGGCTTCGGCATAAGCATAGAGCAGTTTCGCGCCATGCTTAATGAGGCCACCATATTCCTGCGCTGTGCCCGGCAAGAAGCCCGGCACGTCAACAAAGGTGATCAGCGGAATATTGAAGCAATCGCAGAAGCGCACGAAACGCGCCGCCTTGCGCGACGCATCTGAATCGAGCACGCCTGCCAGCACCATCGGCTGATTGGCGATAATGCCCACCGAGCGACCATCCATCCGCGCAAAGCCCGTGATGATGTTCTTCGCATGCGCTTCCTGAATTTCAAAGAAATCGCCTTCATCGACGATTTTCAAAATCAGTTCTTTCATATCATAGGGCTTGTTCGGATTATCTGGCACAAGCGTGTCGAGCGACAGATCAACGCGCTCGCTATCATCAAATGAAGGCCATTCCGGCACGTCATCCCGGTTGGAAGACGGCAGAAAATCGATGAGACGCCGCATCTGCAACAAAGCTTCCACGTCATTCTCATAAGCGCGATCAGCAATCGAGCTCTTGGTCGCATGCACGGATGCACCACCCAGCTCTTCAGCCGTCACATTTTCATTGGTCACCGTCTTCACAACATCAGGACCGGTGACGAACATATAGCTCGTATCCTTCACCATGAAGATGAAGTCGGTCATGGCAGGCGAATAGACGTCACCACCCGCGCAGGGGCCCATAATCATGGAAATCTGCGGAATGACACCAGAGGCAATCACATTGCGCTGGAACACTTCGCCAT